>NZ_JASCXL010000005.1:0-142893 GCF_030010595.1 Streptomyces sp. CC224B
GCCGGGGCGCGGCGCGCCCTGGACGCCGGAGCGGACCTCCTGATCTTCCTCGACGTCGACTGCGTCCCCGGCCGCGTCCGACGCGCCCGGCACCCCGGCACCGCCTCCGCCCCCGGCCCAGCTCCTGGGCGCCCTGCACGCGGCCGCGGCGGCCCGCAGCGCCCCGGAGTTCGCCCAGCTCGGGCCGGCCGACCCGGCCGCGGCGGACGACGGGGCGCTGCCGGTGCGCGTGCCCGAGGAGAAGGCGCTGGGCGACGAGGAGCTGCGCTTCGGCCGGGCGCTGCGCCTGCTCAAACAGCCCCAGCCGCACCCGCACCGGCGGGAGTTCGACGAGCAGGCCACGGCCGCGGCGCTCGCCGAGACCGGGCTGCCCGACATCGTGACGCGGGCCGCGCGCCAGCGCTGGCTCGACCTGGTCCTGCTCATCGACGACGGCGTCTCGATGCTCCTGTGGCGGCGCCTGGCCACCGAACTCCGCGCCCTCCTCGAACGCCTCGGCGCCTTCCGCGGCATCCGCGTCCTCGGCCTGGACACCCGCTCACGGCACGCGCCCCTGCTGCGCTCCCGCCCCTTCGACGCGCGCTCCCCGCTGCTCTCGCCCGCCTCGGCCGTGGACCCCTCCGGCGGCACCCTCGTCCTGGTGATCAGCGACGGCGTCGGCGCCTGCTGGCGCGACGGGCGGATGCGCGGCGCCCTGCACCGCTGGGCGCGCCAGGGGCCGACCGCCATCCTGCACGCCCTGCCCGCCCACCTGTGGGGCGGCTCCGGCATCCGCTCCGAGCCCTGGCTCGTCACCACCCGCCGCCGCGGCGCCGCCAACGACACCTGGGACGTGTCCGACCCGCTGCTGCCGCCCGGCCTCGGCGAGGACTTCACCGACGTGCCCGTGCCGGTGCTCGAACCGTACCCTCCGGCCGTCGCCGCCTGGGCGCGCCTCGTGGCCTCGCCCGGCGCGAGCACCGAACTTCCCCTGCTGGTCCCCCCGCACGCCCCGGCGCCGCGCGGCCGGGCCGACACCCGCGCCCCGGACGCCTCCACCGCCGTGCTGCGGTTCCGGGACGCCGCCTCGCCCGAGGCCTACCGCCTGGCCGCGCACCTGGCCGCCGTGTCGCCGCTGACCGTGCCCGTGATGCGGCTCGTCCAGGCGGCGGTGCCCTGGCCGGCCGACACCGCGCACCTCGCCGAGGTGTTCCTCGGCGGCCTCATGCAGCAGGTCGAACCCGCCGACGCGCGCTCGCCCGCCCAGCACCGCCGGTTCGGGTTCACCCGGGACGCGCAGGACATCCTGCTCGACACCGCCTCGCCGATCGACCTGCTGCGCACCACCCGGACCGTCACCGAGCGGCTGCGCGCGCTCGTGGGCCGCTCCCCGGACTTCCCCGCCTGGCTCGCGCACCCCTCCGGCACGAGCGAACTGCTGCCCGGCACCCGGCCGTTCGCCTGGCTGGAGGACCGGCTCCTGACCCACCTGGGCGCCCGGCCGATGGCGGCGCCCGCACCCCGCGGCACCGGCGAGCCGGAGCGGGTGCCGCTGCCGTCGGCCCTGGAGGCGGCACCCTCCTGGCGGCCCCTGCGGGAGCTGACGGACCCGCAGACCCTCGGCCCCTACACGCTGCTGCGCCGCGAGGGCCCCGGCAGCACCCCCGCCGCGTACATCGGCGAGGACGAGGACGGGGTGCGGGTGCTGCTACGCGTGTCCTCCTCCTCGGGCTCACCGGTGGTCCGGCGGGAACTGCTCGACATCGAACGCCGCGCGCTGCGCCGCATGGACGGCGTCTACGCCCCGGCCCTCGTGGCCAGCGACCTGCGCTACGTGCCCATGCCGTGGCTGGCCCTGCGCCTGGACACCCTCGGCGACGGGCAGCCCGCGCCCACCCTGCGCGCCGTCCTGGACGCGGCCGGGCCGCTGGCGGGCACCCCGCTGTTCCTGTGGCTCGGCCAGCACCTGACGCGGGCGGTGGGCCGCTGCCACCGCCGCGGCATCGTGCACGGTTCGCTGGCCCCGGGCGGGGTCCTGGTGACCGAGTCGACCCTGCACATCATCAGCTGGACGTCCGCGCGCATCGACGGGGCGTGGAGCGCCTCGGTGTCGACGACTCCGCCCGCCTCGCCCTACCGGGCCCCCGAGGTGACGTACTGGGGCGAGTCCCGGATCGCGGCCGGTGATGTCTACGCCCTGGGAGCCGTGCTGCTGCACGCGGCAACGGGCCGCCCCTGGCACGGCTTCGAGCACGCAGCCCTGCGCAGGGACCCCCACTTCGCGCGGCTCGACGGCGACCTCGCCGACCTGCTGATGCGCTGCGTGACGGCCGAGCCGGAAGGCAGGCCCACCGTACGGGAGGTCGCCGAGGCCCTCGACACGCGGCGGCCGGGAGCGCAGCCGTGGGACGAGACGGCGGACGACGTCCTGCCGGCCGTCGCGGCGGAGCGCGCGACCGCCGACGAGCCGGAGGACGACGAGAGCGGGGCCTGGGCCCGCACCATCCGGGCGCCGTTGGCGAAGCCGCTGCGGATCGCGGTCGTGGGCGTCAAGGACGGGGCCGGCTGCACCACGACCACGATGATGCTGGGCGCGGTCCTCGCCGACCAGCGCCAGGAGCGGGTGCTCGCCGTCGACGCCGACCGGCACGCGGGCCGCCACGTGCGCCTCGGCGGCCGCGTCTTCCGCAGCACTCTCGTGGGCCTGACGGACCTGGCCGCGGCCCTGCGCGACGTCCGCCGGTTCGAGGACCTCAGCCTGTTCCTGTCCCCGCACCGCTCGGGCCTGATGGTGCTCGCGAACGACTCGCCGACACGGCCGTCGGCCGGGGGCCAGTACACGGACCAGGACTTCCGCGAGGTGCTGCGGACCACGCGGCCGTACTTCCGGATCACCCTGATCGACTCCGACAAGCCGGTACCCCTGACCCTGGAGGACGCCGACCGCATCGTCATCGTCTCGCGCGCCGACCCCGCGGGGCTGACCCAGGCGCAGCACACCCTGGACCGCCTGCTCGCGCTCGACCGCCCCGACCTCATGGAGGACGCCGTCGTCGTCCTCAACCACAGCCGCCCGGCCGCGGGCTGGAATCTCGACTCCGGCGGGATACGCGTGCTGCGCTCCCGCTGCCGCGGCATCGTCACCGTGCCGCGCGACGGCCACCTCGCCATGGCCAGCACCATCGAACTGTCCTGGCTGACGCCGCCCGCGTACAAGGCCTACCTGCGCCTCGCGGCGCTGCTGCTCGGCCGGCGCCCGATGTTCCCGTAGCGGGTGCCGGGTGCCGGGTGCCGGGTGCCGGGTGCCGGGTGGCGAGCGGCGGCGGAGTGCGCGCCGTCAGCCGACCGCGCGCCCCGAGCGGGCCAGCCAGCGCCCCCGGTGCCGGGTGACCTCGACGGGGCGGCCGAAGCAGGCCGTCAGGCGCCCGGCCGTGAGCACCTCGCCGACCGGCCCCCGCGCCTGCACCCGCCCGTCGCGCAGCAGCAGCGCGTGGCCGATGCTCGGCGCCAGCTCCTCCAGGTGGTGGGTGACCGTGACGGTGGCCAGCCCGGGGCGGCCGCGCGCCAGCCGGTCCATGGCGTCGACCAGGTCCTCGCGCGAGGGCAGGTCCAGGGCGTTGAACGGCTCGTCGAGCAGCAGCAGCGCGGGGTCCGCCAGCAGCGCGCGGGCGATGAGGACCCGCGCCCGCTGCCCGCCCGAGCAGACGCCGAACGGCCGGTCCGCCAGCTCCTTGCAGTCCAGCTCGGCCAGCAGCTCGTGCGCCCGCCGCCGGACATCGGGGCCGTACTCCCGCCACAGCGGCTGGACGGTGCCGGTCGCCCCGGTGAGCACGACGGTGTGCGCGGTGGCGTCCTGCGGGACCTTCTGCGCGGAGGACACGAGACCGATGCGGGCGCGCAGTTCGCGCACATCGACGCGGCCGAGGCGGTGGCCGAGCACCTCGACGGTGCCGGTGGTCGGGTGCATGAGCGCGCCGAGCAGCCGGAGCACCGTGGTCTTGCCCGCCCCGTTCGCGCCGAGCAGCGCCCAGTGCTCGCCGGAGCGCACGGTCCAGTCGACGCCGTCCAGGATGACCTGGTCGGTGGTGTGGCGGCGTACGCCCACGCCCGTGAGCGCGGCCACCGCCCGGGCGCCGCCGCCCGCCTCCGCGGTGCTCCTGCCGTCGTCCTCCGCGGCTGTGTTCACGGGGGTCTCCACCGGTTGCGCCTCCTCGTCCCGCCGATCGCGACGCCGTGCCGTGCAGTGCAATGCAGTGCAGTGCAGTGCAGGGTCGTCGCGCGCGTGTCGTTCCGTGCCGTGTGGTGGGCACGGTAGCTGCATACGCCACACTTCTCGTCGCCCGTCCGAACGGTGGACGGCGCGGTACCGGTCGAGGTGCTGCGCACCAGCCAGGACGTGGGGCCCCGTCAGCCCGCCGCGTCCCCCGAGCCGTCGTCGGCGCCGCCGCCGTCGGAGTCGTCGCCCGCCACGCCCTCGACGTACGTACGGACGACCTCGATGTCCCCGATCCGCCCCGGGTCCACGCGCCGCGGGTCGTCGCCGAGGACGACGAGGTCGGCGCGCTTGCCGGGGCTGATGCTGCCCGCGCTGTCCTCCCAGCGGCAGGCGTACGCGGCGTCGACGGTGTACGCGCGCAGCGCCTCCTCCACGCCGATCGCCTCCTCGGGGCCGATGAGCTGCCCGGAGGAGGAGGCGCGTTCGACCATGAACTGGATCGCCCGCAGCGGCGCGCCGTCGGCGACCGGCCGGTCCGAGCTGCCCGCGAGCCGCACCCCGTGGTCGAGGAAGCCCCGCCCCCGGTACAGCCACGGCGCCCGCTCGGGCCCCATCACCGCGGCGTAGTCGTCGCCGAAGTACCGCAGGAACGACGGCTGGACGACGGCGGTCACGCCGAGCGCGGCGAACCGGGCGAGCTGGTCGGGGCGGACCAGACCGGCGTGTTCGACGCGGTGCCGGGCGTCGGGGCGCGGCTTGGCGCGCTGCGCCGCGTCGAGCGCGTCCAGGGCGACGTCGACGGCGCGGTCCCCGATGGCGTGCACAGCGAGCTGCCACCCCGCCCGGTGGCCCTCGACGACGGTCTCCGTGAGCGCCGCCGGATCCGCCTGGAGCTGTCCGGTGGAGTCACTGCCCACGTACGGTGCGGTGAGCGCGGCCGTACGGGCCATCATGCCGCCGTCGGTGAACACCTTCAGGGCGCCCAGCGACAGGTTGCCGTCGCCGAACCCCGTGCGCAGGCCGAGCCCGAACGCCCGCGTGGTGGTGTCCTCGGGCGCGGCCTCGACCGGGCGCAGGGCGTCGGCCGCCACCATGAGCTGGACGCGCAGCGGCAGCCGCCCGGTCTCGTGGGCGAGCTGGAACGCCGCGGCCTCGACGGGGCTGTTGCGGAAGAGCCCGCTGCCGATGCCCGCCTCGGCGCAGCCTGTCACGCCCTCCGAGCGGCACACGCGCCCCGACTCCGCGAGGGCGTCGGCCAGTTCGGTGAGCGCGTACGGCGGGCGCAGGGCGAGGGCCGCGCCCATCGCCTCCTCCGCGAGGAAGCCGTCCGGGCGCGCGGCGGGCGCCGGCAGCTCCGCCAGGACGGCCGAGTTCACCAGGCAGGCGTGCCCGGAGAGGTGCCCCAGGTAGACCTTGCGGCCCGCGCTCACCGTGTCCAGGTCCGCGGCCGTCAACGGCCGGTCCAGTGTGCGCTGGTCGTATCCGCCGAGGGTCACCCAGGCGCCCTCGGGCCGGGCCGCGACGGCCGCCGCCACCGCCGCGAGGACGTCCTCGGCGCGGCGGCTGGGAGCGACGCTCGGGGCCCGCGCCGTGAGGCCCGCCCAGAGGAGGTGGACGTGGCTGTCGATGAAGCCCGGCAGCACGGTCGCCCCGTCGAGGTCCACGACGCGGCGCGCCGGCAGGTCGGCGACGTCGGAGTCGAGCCCCACGACGCGGCCGCGCCAGACGCCGATCTCCTGTGCGACCGGACGGGCCGGATCCATCGTGAGGACGGTGGCGTTGGTGATTCTGGCGCAGAGCACGAACCCATCCCTTCGGGGAGTGAATCTTCATCCTGCACGAGCTATCGTTAGGGAAGCCTAGCCTAAGTTGATGATGGAGGGTGGGGTGGACGAGAGACGGGTGGACCGGCGCACCGGCTGTGCGCACCGGCTCGAGGCCTGGGCCGATGGTGTGGTCGCGGGCCTCGACGCGCAAGAAGACCTCGAACGTTCCTTACAGCGTGCCCTGCGGGGCGCTCCAACTCTGCGCGAGGAGACGGCCGTTCGCCGGGCGGACGCGCTGCGGGCCGCGGCGCTCGGGCTCGGCCCTGAGGGGTGTGCCGTGGCGGCCGGGGTGTCCCGGCGGATGCTGCGTGACTGGCAGGAGCGCGACCCCTCGTTCGCCGCCGCCATGGAGGCCGCGGCGGACCTCGCCGAGCACGACCGGACGCGGGCCCGCGCCGCGGCCGCCCCCGCCGGGCTGAGCCCGGCCGCGCTGCGCGTCGTGCTCAAGGCCGTGCGGGACGGTGCCGTCCAGGCTTCCGCGGCGGAGCTCGGCGGCTGGACCGAGCAGTCCTTCCTGCGGCTGCGGCGCAGGAGCCCGGAGGTCGCCGCGCTGCTCGCCGCCGCGCGCCGGGCGCGCACCAAGAAGGCGGACCGGCGCGGGCGGCACCGGTTCGAGCGGGGGTACCGGCTGGTGCGGGTGGACGAGGGCGAGATGAACGGCGGCGCGGGCACGGGCCGGGGGAGTGCGCACGGCCCGGGCGCGTCGAGCCGGGACGCGTAGCACCCGTCGGCCCGCAGGCAGGGACCACGACGCCGCCGTACGGAGGGATCCGTGCGGCGGCGTTCGGCGGGGCCGGTGGCCCGGTGCCTCAGGGGCGCTGCGTCAGGTACCCGCCCATGGACGTGAAGTACTCGGTGGCGGGCAGCTCCCGGCCGTCCTCGGTGCGGACGCGGGTGATGGCGAGGCCGTGGTTGCGGCCGGTGCGCGCGTCGGCCCCGGCGACGATGACCACGCCCTCGCCCTCGCGGTAGAAGATGCGGCCGGGGGTGCCGCCGTACCGGCCCTCGGACACGACCGCGGCCAGGACCTCCAGGCGCTTGCCCTTGTGGAAGGTGTAGGCGCTCGGGTACGGCTCGGACTGGGCGCGCACCAGGCGCTCCAGGTCCGCCGCCGGCCAGGTCCAGTCGATGCGGCTGTCCTCCAGGGACCGCTTGTGGAAGAAGCTCGCCTGGGACCGGTCCTGCTTGGTGAACCCCGTCTGCCCGGAGGCGATCGCGTCGAGCGCGGCCGTGGTGACCGGGGCGATCAGGTCGACGGTCTTGTGGAACAGGTCGGTGGCGGTGTCCTTCGGCCCGACCGGCACGGACTCCTGGCGGACGATGTCGCCCGCGTCCAGCTCGTCGTTCATCATGTGGGCGGTGACGCCCACCTCGGACTCGCCGTTGATGAGGGCCCAGATCAGCGGGGAGAAGCCCGCGTACTTCGGCAGCAGGGAGTCGTGCACGTTCAGCGTGCCGTGGCGCGGGAGGCCGAAGATGCGCGGGGGGATCCACGTCCGCCAGTTGTTGGCCACGATGATGTCCGGGTCGGCCTCCTTGAGGCGCTCGAACAGCTCGTCGTCGTCGGGGCGGTTGCGGATGAGCACCGGGACGCCGTGCGCCTCGGCGAGGTCGGCGACCGAGTCGTTCCAGATCTTCTCGTACGCGTGCTCGCTCTTGGGGTGCGTGACGACCAGAGCCACGTCGTGCTCGGAGTCCAGGAGGGCTTGCAGGGTGCGATGCCCCCAGGTCTGGTAACCGAACATGACGACCCGCATGGGGTTCCTCCTCAGGACAGGAATGAATCGGCGGTAAGTAAAGCAAGGCTTACCTTATGACGCAATGGGCGCCCCCGGTGCTCCGGTTGGCGGAGCTTGGTGATCGTTCCCGGACGGCGCCTGTCGACACCTGCCGAAGTTTAGCTTAGGCTCACCTAAGTTCGATAGGGGTGTCGCCGAGGCGTGCCCGCTTTCAACGGTTTTGTACGCCTGGCAGTTCGCTCGTCCGTCGCGTGTCGTACGCGCGTTCCGCGCGCCTGACAGGCGGTCGTCCCGCATGAAGAGGAGAGACATGTCGCAGGTTCTTCCTGGAGACGCACCGCTGGTCCACGACGTCATCGGCATCGGCTTCGGGCCGTCCAACGTGGCCATGGCGATCGCGCTGCGCGAGCACAACGCGGGCGTCGGTCCGGAGGAGGCGGTGACCGCGCACTTCTTCGAGCAGCAGCCGAGCTTCGGCTGGCACCGCGGCATGCTCATCGACGACGCGACCATGCAGGTGTCGTTCCTCAAGGACCTCGTGACGCTGCGGAACCCGGCGAGCCGGTACAGCTTCCTCTGCTACCTCAAGAGCCGCGGGCGCCTCATCGACTACGTCAACCACAAGAACCTCTTCCCGCTGCGGGTGGAGTTCCACGACTACTTCGAGTGGGCCGCCGCGCAGGTCGACGACATGGTCTCCTACGGCCATGAGGTCGTCGGCGTCACTCCCGTCGTCCGCGACGGCCTCATAGAGCACCTGGACGTCACCGTCCGCTCGGGCGAGGGGCTCGCGGTCCACCGGGCCCGCAACCTCGTCGTCGCCACCGGTCTGCGGCCCGTCATGCCGGAGGGCGTGGAGCGCGGCGACCGCGTCTGGCACAACTCCGAACTCCTGGCCCGGGCCGACGAGCTGGAGGCCGCCTCGCCCTCGCGGTTCGTCGTCGTGGGCGCCGGGCAGAGCGCCGCCGAGAACGTCGCCTACCTCCACCGCCGCTTCCCGGGGGCCGAGGTCTGCGCCGTCTTCTCCCGGTACGGCTACAGCCCCGCCGACGACAGCAGCTTCGCCAACCGCATCTTCGACCCGGCCGCGGTCGACGAGTACTTCGCCGCGCCCGAGGACGTCAAGCGCCGGCTGATGGACTACCACGGCAACACCAACTACTCCGTGGTCGACATCGACCTGATCCAGTCCCTGTACCGGCAGATGTACCAGGAGAAGGTCACCGGCACCGAGCGGCTGCGCTTCGTCAACGTCTCCCGCCTCACCGGCGTCGAGGAGACCCCCGGCGCGGTCCGCGCCACCGTGACCTCCCTCGTCACCGGCGAGGAGACCCTCCTGGACGCGGACGTCGTGGTCTGCGCGACCGGCTACAGCCCGGCCGACCCCTTCGCCGTCCTCGGCGAGGCCGCCGACCACTGCCTGCGCGACGACCAGGGCCGCGTCCGCGTCGAGCGCGACTACCGCGTCACGACGGACCCCGCCCTGCGCTGCGGCATCTACCTCCAGGGCGGCACCGAGCACACGCACGGCATCACGTCGTCGCTGTTGTCCAACACCGCCGTCAGGGTCGGCGAGATCCTCGACTCGCTCCTGGAGCGCGGGCTCACGTCCGCCGGTCACGGGGCCCGCACGGCCGCCGACGGAGCCGGGAGCGCCGCCCGCTAGGGTGGTGCGCCGGAAGTCGCGGGGCGCCCCCTGCGCCGGGCGCGAGCCGCCCCACCGGGCAGAACTCCCCGCTGGATCAAAGGGATGACGTACGTCGACATGGCCATGACTGCAGTGGAGCGCCCCGTGCCCCGGGGCTCGTCGGAGGCCCGCCGGCGGCGGGTGGTGGGGTTGGGCGCGCTCGCGGTGGTCCTCGTGCTCGTGAGCGCGCTGTCGCTGGCCGTCGGCGCGCGCTCGCTGAGCCCCGGGGACGTGTGGCACGGCCTGTTCGCGGAGCCGGACGCCGACCGGCGGCTCAACGAGATCCGCCTCATCGTGCAGACCGTCCGGGTGCCCCGGACCGTGCTCGGCATCGTGGCGGGCATCGCCCTCGGGGTCGGCGGCGCGCTGATCCAGGGCTACACACGCAACCCGATCGCCGACACCGGGCTGCTCGGGGTGAACGCCGGCGCCTCCTTCGCCGTGGTGTCGGCGATCGCCCTGTTCGGCCTCTCCAACCCGTTCCAGTACGTCTGGTTCGCCTTCCTGGGGGCGGCCGTCGCGGGCGCCGTCGTGTTCGGCCTCGCCAGCATCGGCAGGGGAGCGGGCAACCCCTTGACGCTCGCCCTGGCGGGACAGGGCATCACCGTGTTCCTGGTCGCGATGACCACGGCCATCGCGATGTCCGACCGGGAGTCGCTGAACGCGCTGCGGTTCTGGAACGCGGGCTCGGTGGCCGGCGTGGGCTTCGACATCATCTGGCCGGTGACCGCGTTCATCGCCGTCGGCCTCGTGCTCGCGGCGATCACGCTGCCCGCCATCAACCTGCTCAACCTGGGCGACGACGTCGCGCGCGGCCTGGGCCTGAACATCGCCCTGAGCCGGACGGTCGGCATCGCCGCCATCACCCTGCTCGCGGGCGGGGCGACGGTGGCCTGCGGCCCCATCGCCTTCCTCGGCCTCATGGTCGCCCACGTCGCCCGGTACCTGACCGGGCCCGACTACCGCTGGCTGGTGCCGTACGCGGGGCTGCTCGGCGCCGTCGTCCTGCTGGTCTGCGACATCGTGGGACGGCTGGTCGTACGGCCGGGCGAGCTGGACACGGGGGTCGTCGTCGCCCTGCTCGGCGCCCCGTTCTTCGCGGTCCTGGTGTGGCGCGGGAAGTTCAAGAACGCATGAAGGTCCAGGAGCCCATGAACGGGACAGAAGTGAAGGCATCGGTGGCGCCGGGCGTCCGGCTCGGCGGCGTGTCGTTCGTGTGGCGGCCCTGGCTCGCCCTCGTCACGCTGGTCCTGGCGGCGGTGACGTTCCTGCTGTTCTGCCTGTCCATCAGCGTCGGGGACTTCCCCATCGGCCTGTCCCAGGTGGTCGCCACCCTCTTCGGGCACGGCGAGTCGGTCGACGAGTTCATCATCATGGACCTGCGGATGCCGCGCGCCATGGCGGGGCTCGTCGTGGGCTTCGCGCTCGGCGTCTCCGGGGCGATCACCCAGTCCGTCGCGCGCAACCCCCTGGCCAGCCCGGACATCCTGGGCATCACGTCGGGCGCCAGCGTGGTCGCGGTGTTCCTGGTCACGGTCTCCGGGGGAGCCGCGGCGGCGGTCGTCAGCTCCGTCGGCCTGTCCGCGGCGGCGCTCGCGGGCGGCCTCGGCACCGGACTCCTGGTCTACTTCCTGGCCTGGCGGCGGGGGATCGACGGCTTCCGGCTCATCCTCATCGGCATCTCGGTGAGCGCCGTGATGGAGGCCCTCACCACCTGGCTGCTCGTCAAGGCCGACATCAAGGACGTGGCCCGGGCCCAGGCGTGGCTGGTCGGCTCGCTCCAGGACCGGTCCTGGGACGAGGTCCGGATCGCGCTCTGGTGCACGGTCGTCCTCATGGTCGTCGTGGGCTGCGTGGCATTCCAGTTCAAGCCGCTGCACCTCGGCGACGACGTCGCCGCGGGCCTCGGCGTGCGCTACCAGTGGGTGCGCGCGGCCCTGCTGCTGTGCGCCGTGCTGCTGGCCGCCGTAGGCGTGAGCGCCGCCGGCCCGGTGCCGTTCGTCGCCCTGGTGGCGCCGCAGGTCGCGATGCGCCTCGCGCGGTACCCGACGCCGCCGCTGCTGGCCTCCGGCATGACGGGCGCGCTGCTGCTGATCGGCGCGGACCTGGTGGCGCGCACGGCGCTGCCCGTCACCCTGCCGGTCGGCGTGGTCACCGCCGCCATCGGCGGACCCTTCCTGGTGTACCTCCTGGTGCGGGCCAACCTCAAATAACTGATACAAAGGTGAGGCATGCCTAAATTGGATTGAGGGGGGCTTGTGGTCGCTCAGTACGTCACCGAGACCGGGTCCGAGGCCGTCGACTCCGCGCGCCTCGCGGCCAAGGGTGTCAGCGTCGGGTACGGCGGCAGCATGGTCATCGACGATCTCGACGTGGCGATACCGCCCGGGGTGATCACCACGATCATCGGCCCCAACGGCTGCGGCAAGTCCACCCTGTTGCGCACCCTGTCGCGGCTGCTCAAGCCCGCCAAGGGCGCCGTGGTGCTGGACGGCCAGGACATCGTCAAGCTCAAGACCAAGGACGTGGCGAAGAAGCTCGGCCTGCTGCCGCAGGCGCCGGTCGCGCCGGAGGGCCTGACGGTGGCCGACCTGGTCGCAAGGGGCCGCCACCCGCACCAGAGTTGGCTGCGGCAGTGGTCCTCGGACGACGTCGACGTCGTGGAGCGCGCGCTGGCCATGACCGGGGTGTCCGACCTCGCCGACCGCCCCGTCGACGCGCTGTCCGGCGGGCAGCGGCAGCGCGTGTGGATCTCGATGACCCTCGCCCAGGGCACCGACCTGCTCCTGCTCGACGAGCCCACCACCTATCTGGACCTGGCGCACGCCGTCGACGTCCTGGACCTGGTCGACGACCTGCACGAGTCGGGGCGCACCGTGGTCATGGTGCTGCACGACCTCAACCTGGCGACGCGCTACAGCGACCACCTCGTCGTGATGAAGGACGGGGCGGTCCTCGCCCAGGGGCACCCGCGGGACGTCATCACCGCCGACCTCCTGGAGGAGGCGTTCGGCCTGCGCGCGAAGGTGGTCGACGACCCGGTGGGCGACCGCCCGCTGATCGTCCCGATCGGCCGTACGCACGTCCAGCTCGGCTGAGCGGGCTTCTTCTCCCCGGCACCGGCCAACGGACACCGGCCAACGGCCACCGGCCAACCACACCGGCCCACGAACACCGGACTTCGGGCACCTCACGCCCGAAGCCCCCTTCGGCACGGCTCCGTTCGACGCGGATCCGGCCCGACCGAGGTCCAGCCGAGCCCAGTTGAAAGTTAGGCTAGGCTAACCTCACAACTGCACGATAAGGTTTGCCTGCCCTGACAGGGGCGCATCAGGCAGCGAGAAGGCAAGGGATTTGGGATGCACCTCCACGGAACGACGCGTACGAGGCCCCGGCGGCGGTTGGCGGCAGTCTTGACCGCCACGGCCCTGGGCGTCGGCCTCCTCGCCGGATGCGGCTCCGACAAGGACGACGACAAGGGCGACAAGGGCGACAACGCGGCCCCGGCCGCCGCCGGCAAGTTCCCGGTCACCGTGGAGCACGCGTTCGGGACCACGAAGGTCGACGAGGCCCCCAAGCGGGTCGTCACCGTCGGCTACACCGACGACCAGGCGGTCCTGGCGTTCGGCGTCAAGCCGGTCGGCATGACCGACCAGTACCCGAACCCGGCCGGCAAGTCCCCCGACATCAACACCCAGTGGCCCTGGGTGAAGGACAAGTGGGGTGACACCAAGCCCCAGGTCATCATGAAGAACGGTGACTCCGGCCCCAACTACGAGAAGATCGCCGCCCTCCGGCCGGACCTGATCATCGCGGTCTACTCCGAGATCGACAAGGCCGCCTACGACAAGCTCTCCAAGATCGCCCCCACCGTGGGCCGCACCAAGACCGAGAAGGAGCCGTTCAGCGCCCCCTGGCAGGACAACGCGCTCCACATCGCCAAGGCCCTCGGCCAGGCCGACAAGGGCGCCCAGCTCGTGAAGGGCATCGACGCCAAGCTCGCCGCGGCCAAGAAGGCCCACCCGCAGTTCGGCAAGGAGACCGCCGTCGTCCTGTCCTGGTACAAGGACTCCGTCGCGCCGTTCACCTCCACCGACGTGCGCGGCCGTCTGACGACCGGCATCGGCTACAAGTACCAGACGAAGATCGACAAGGTCGCGGACGGCAACTTCTCCACCACGCTCTCGCCCGAGCGCATCGACCTCGTCGACGTCGACCGCGTCTTCGTCGTCAACGACAAGGCCGACCAGAAGTCCCTGAAGAACTTCAAGCTCTTCGCCAACCTCAAGGCCGTCAAGAAGGGCAAGGTCTCGTACCTGCTGGACAGCGAGGGCCCGGCGGTCGGCGCCGCGATGTCCCAGAGCACGCTGCTGTCCCTGCCGTACGCGATCGACGAGCTCGTCAAGTCGGTCGACTAGGGCCGGGTGTGAGCACTACTGACATGCGCGCCGCCCCGGCGGCGGCGCTGCGCACGGCGACCGGACGCGAGGCCACCCGGTGGGTCACGGCGCACTGCCGCGAGGTGCCGTGGCTGACCGCGGCCACCGTGCTCACCACGGTGGCCGGGGCGGCGCTCCAGGTGCTGCCCGTGCTGCTGCTCGGCCGCGTGGTCGACGCCGTGGTCGAGGGCGAGTCCCGCTCGGTCCTCGTCACCGTCGGAGTGCTGATGGGGGCCGCCGCGCTGCTCGGCGCGGTGGCCACCGCGGCCTCCACGTACCTGATCGGACGCCTCGGCGCCGACCTGCTCGCGCGGCTGCGCGAGGCCGCGGTCCGCGCGGTGCTCGGCATGCCGAGCACCCGGGTCGAACAGGTGGGCCGCGGCGACGTGCTGTCCCGGGTCGGCGACGACGTGGCCGTGCTGTCCAAGGGCATCCGCACGGCCATCCCCACGGTGTTCTCGGCGGGCGTCCTGGTCTTCATCGCCACGGTCGGCATGTTCGGCCTCGACTGGCGGCTCGGCCTCGCGGGCGCCGGCGCGCTGCCCGCGTACGCGCTCGCCCTGCGCTGGTACCTGCCCCGCTCCGCCCCGCTCTACCGCAAGCAGCGCGTCGCGCAGGCCGACCGCGCGCAGGCGCTGATCAGCGGCCTGAACGGCATCGACACCGTACGGGCGTACCGGCTCGAGGACACCTTCCGCGAGAAGGTCACCAGCGAGTCGTGGCGGGTGCGCAACTACGGCATCGAGGTCTTCCGGTTCTTCGGCCGCTTCGTCGGCCGGGAGAACCGCGCCGAGTTCATCGGCCTGGTCCTCATCCTCGTCGTCGGGTACGCCCTGCTGGAGGCGGACGCCGCCAGCCTGGGCGAGGTGTCGGCGGCCCCGCTGATGTTCCACCGCCTGTTCACCCCGCTCGGCGCCATCATGTTCACCTTCGACGAGGCGCAGAAGTCCGGCGCGAGCCTGACCCGCCTCGTCGGCGTGATGGGGGAGGAGGCCGAGGACCGGCTCGTCGGCGACGCGTCCGTCACCGCCGCCGGCACCGCGCCGCAGGCGGTCACGGTGCGGGGGCTGACCTACAGCTACCCCGGCACCACCCGGCCCGTCCTGCGCGACGTCGACCTGACGATCCCGGCCGGCGGCTCGCTCGCCCTCGTGGGCGCCACGGGCGCGGGCAAGACGACGCTGGCCGCGCTGATCGCGGGCATCGGCACCCCGCAGGCCGGGTCGGTGCGCATCGGCCCGACCGACCTCGCCGACGTGGACGAGGCCGCGGCCCGGTCCCTGGTGAGCATCCTCACCCAGGAGACCCACGTGTTCTCCGGCACGCTCGCCGACGACCTGCGGCTCGCCGCGCCGGAGGCGACCGACGCCGCGCTCATGGACGCGCTGCGCACGGTCGGCGCCGCCGGGTGGGTCGAGGCGCTGCCCGAGGGCCTCGACACCCTCGTCGGCGAGGGCGGCGAACGCCTGGACGTCACCAAGGTCACCCACATCGCCCTGGCCCGCCTCGTCCTCGGCCGCGCACCGGTGGTCGTACTCGACGAGTCGACCGCAGAGGCGGGCAGCGAGGGCGCCGCCGAGCTGGAGCGGGCCGTGCTCGCCGCGTGCGCGGGCCGGACCACGCTGTTCGTGGCGCACCGCCTGACCCAGGCGATGACGGCCGACAGCATCGCCGTACTGGACGCGGGACGCGTCGTGGAACAGGGCACGCACGACGAGCTGGTGGCCCTCGGCGGCCGCTACGCACGGCTGTGGCAGGCGTGGCGAGAAGGTAGTTAGGTGGGCCCCATCCCAAGGGGGTGGGGGCCACGTTCATTGCTTGGAAGGAAACGCTGAGTCTTCGATGAACGCTGAGTCTTCGACGATGGAACCGGGCGCTCGTCGCGTACTGCTCCCCGCCACGGGGCCGGCCGACATACGCCGGCGCACGGGCGACCACTCCGACAGGACCATCGCCGAAGCGTGCGCCGTCGGGCTCGCGTACTGGGCGACGGGCGCGAGCCCCGACGGCCTGGACCTCACCCCGAACACCCTGTTCGCGGACGTCCTCGGCTGGGTCGACAACGGCGGCCGCGCGCCCGCCGGCTGGGAGGTCGGCGCGGACGGCCGGAGCATCACCGTGCCCGACGGCGTCGCGCCGGAGCAGGCTCAGCGCGCCCTGGACGACCTGGCCGACTTCCCGGACCGGCCGCTCGGCACCATCAGCCCGGTCGGCGTGGCGGAGCGGCTCGCGACCCTCGCCGAGTGGAACGACACCCACGCCGAGCGGGTCCGCCCCACCGTCGTGGAGATGTTCCTGGAGCAGGTGCGCAGCAGGCCGGACGCCGTCGCCGTCATCGACGAGCACCGGTCCCTGACCTACCGTCAGGCCGCCGAGCTCTCCGCCCAGCTCGCCCACCACCTGATCGAGTGCGGCCTCGGCGCCGAGGAGGTCGTCGGCATCTCCCTGGGCCGCTCCGCCGAGATGGTGATCGGCCTCCTCGCCGTGTTGCGGGCGGGCGGCGCCTTCGTGCCGCTCGACCCGCAGTGGCCCGCCGCGCGCCGGGCCGTCGTCATCGACGACGCCCGCGTCGTGCTCCAGCTCAACACCACCGGCGAACACGCTCCGGGCGAGCCCGACGCCGTCCCCGTCGACCTCGGCGCCTGGGCGTACGGCTCCCACCCCACCGGCGGCACCGGGATCACCCCGGCCGGCGACGCCCTCGCCTACGTCATCTTCACCTCCGGGTCGACCGGACGCCCCAAGGGCGCGATGATCCGGCACGCGGCCATCAGCGAGCGCCTGCTGTGGCAGGTGCACGAGGTCCTCGGCTTCGGCCACGACGACGCCTCGCTGTTCAAGGCGCCGCTGTCCTTCGACATCTCCATCAACGAGATCTTCCTGCCGCTGGTCTCCGGCGGCCGCCTCGTGGTCCTGCGGCCGGGCGGCGAACGCGACCCGCACCACCTGCTCGGCGTCATCGCCGAGCAGCGCGTCACCTTCACCTACCTCGTCTCGTCCATGCTGGATGTCCTCCTGGAGATAGCGGGCGACTCCGGGCGCCTGGACAGCCTGCGGCACGTGTGGTGCGGCGGCGAGGTGCTCACCCCCGAGCTCTACGAGCGCTTCCGCACCAAGCTCGACATCCCGATGTACCACGGCTACGGCCCCGCCGAGACGACCATCGGCGTCTCGCACGTCGTCTACCGGGGTGCCGCCGAACGCCTGTCGACGTCGATCGGCAAGGCCAACCCCAACACCCAGCTCTACGTCCTCGACGACGAGCTGCGCCCGGTCCCGGTCGGCGTCGGCGGCGAACTGTACGTGGGCGGCTTCCTGCTGGGGCGCGGCTACGTCAACGCGCCCGGCCTGACCGCATCGCGGTTCGTGGCGAATCCTTTCGCCGACGACGGCTCCCGGCTGTACCGCACCGGCGACCTCGCCCGGTTCGCCCCGGACGGCTCCCTGGACTTCCTCGGCCGCGCCGACAACCAGATCAAGATCCGCGGCATGCGCCTGGAGATCGAGGACGTCGAGGCCGGCCTCGCCGAGCACCCCGCGGTGCGGCACACCTGCGTCGTCGCGAAGAAGAACGCCGCGGGCGGCACCTACCTGGTGGGCTACGTCATCCCGGCCGCCGGCAGCGAGGACCTGCGCGCCGACGACGTCAAGGCCTGGGCCGGCGCGCACATGGTGGAGTACATGGTGCCCGCCCACGTCGTCGTGATGGAGGAGTTCCCCCTCACCGCGAACGGCAAGCTCGACCGCAGGGCCCTGCCCGAGCCCGTGCTCGGCACCGGCGCGTTCCAGCCTCCCGCCACCGAGAACGAGCGCCTGGTGTGCGCGGCCGTCGCCGGGCTCCTCCAGCTCGACGGGGTCGGCGTCGACCAGGACTTCTTCCAGCTCGGCGGCGACAGCATCCTGGCCATCTCGCTGCTCAGCGCCCTTCGCGACGCGGGCCTCTACGTCACGGCACGGCAGATCTTCACCCACAGCGTCCTCGGGGCCCTGGCGGCGGTGGCGAGCCGCGAGGACGTCACCGCCGTCGACCACGCCGACACCGCGACCGGCCCCGTCGCCGGGTCGCCGATCGTGCAGTGGCTCGGCGCGACCACGGACGCCGTCGACGGCTTCGTGCAGTCGGTGGTCCTCAACACTCCGGCGGAGCTCACCGCCGAGGCCCTGGACACGATCCTCACCGCCCTCGTCGAGCGGCACGCCATGCTCCGCGCCCGGCTGGTGCGCGGCGAGCGCTGGAGCTTCGACATCCCCGAGGCGGACGGCGCCACCGTCGGATGGCAGGAGAGCGACCTGCCGCTGGAGGCGTGCGTGGCGCTCGCCACCGAAGGACTCGACCCGGACGGCGGCGTCATGCTGCGCGCCGTCTGGCGCCGCGCGGACCGCCAGCTCGTCCTCGTCGCCCACCACGTGGTCGTCGACGGCGTGTCCTGGCGCGTCCTGATGGAGGACCTGGCCACGGCCTGGCGGCAGGTGGCCGCGGGCGAGCCCGTCGACCTGCCCGCCGTCGGCACGTCGTTCCGGCGCTGGACGCAGTTGCTCGAACGGGCGGCGGCCGACGCCGACGGCGCGTACTACCGGCAGCCGCTGCCGGGAGCCGACGCGCCCATCGGCCGGCGCGCGCTCGAACCGGCCGACACCGTCGCCCGGGAGCGGATACGCACCGTCGCGGCCGGCCCCGAGGTCACCGCGGCGCTCCTCGGCGACGTCCCCGCCAAGTTCCACGCGGGCGTCAACGACGTCCTGCTCACCGCGCTCGCCGTCACCCTCGCCCGCTGGCGCCGCGACCTCGGGCAGGACCAGACGTTCGCGCACATCGAGCTGGAGGGCCACGGCCGCGAGGGCCGGTTCGTCGCGGCCGGCGCGGGCTTCGAGCCGGAGCTGTCGCGGACCGTGGGCTGGTTCACCACCCTGTTCCCGGTCACCGTCGACCCCGGCGCGGCCACGGACCCGACCGACCCCGCCTACCTGGCCGCCGCCCTGAAGGCCGTCAAGGAGGACCTCGCGCGGGTGCCGGACAACGGCATCTCCTACGGCGCCCTGCGCTACCTCGGCGGCGCGGAGTTCGACGCCCCCGCACCGCAGGTCCTCTTCAACTACCTGGGCCGCTTCGACGCGGGCGCGCCCGGCGACTGGCAGCTCGCGACCACCACCGGCCAGCTCGGCGAGAAGCGCGACCCCAGGATGCGCCTGCCGCGCGCCCTGGAGTTCAACGCGATCGCCGAACCCGCCCCGAGCGGCGAGTACGACCTGGTCACCACGGTCTCCTGGCCCGAGGGGATGTTCACCGACGAGGACATCACCACCCTCGGCCGGTACTACCAGGAGGCCCTGGCCGGCCTCGCCGCGCTGGAGCACGGCGGTCACACCCCGAGCGACTTCCCCCTGGTGCCGCTCACCCAGGCCGACGTCGACGCGCTTGACGGGCCCGCGCTGCGCGACGTCCTGCCGCTGACGCCGCTCCAGGAGGGCCTGTACTTCCACTCCGTCTTCGACGACGACGCGGCGGGCTCCTACGTCGAGCAGCAACTCCTCACCCTGGAGGGCGAGGTGGACGCCGACCGGCTCGCCGCCGCGGCCACCCGCCTGCTCGCGCTCTTCCCCAACCTGGCGGCCCGCTTCGTCGCCCTCGCCGACGGCCGCGTGGTCTCCGTCCTGGAGAGCGGGGTGGAGGCGCCCTTCACCACCCTCGACCGCCCCGGCATCACCGACGCCGAGGTCCGCGCGTACGCCGAGCGGGACCGGCGCGCCGGGTTCGACCTGGCCACCGGGCCGCTGATGCGCTGCACGCTGATCCGCGCGGGCGCCGGCCGCACCGTCCTCGTACAGACCGTGCACCACATCATCGCCGACGGCTGGTCGGTGCCGCCGATGCTCCGCGCGCTCCTGGCCGAGTACCACGCGCCCGGCACGGTGTACGCGCTCGGCGGCTTCCCCGACTACGTGCGCTGGCTCGCCGAGCGCGACGACGAGGAGAGCGACCGCGTCTGGCGCGAGGAACTCGCCGACCTGCCCGGCCCCTCCCTGGTCGCCGAGGGCCACACCCCCTCCGACCGGTTCGCCGACGTCGCCCTGGAGCCCGCCGAGGACGTCGACGCCGCCGCCCGGACCGCCGGCGTGCCGCTCAGCGTCGCCGTGCACAGCGCCTGGGCGGTGACGCTCGGCGGCCTCCTGCACGGCCAGGACGTGGTGTTCGGCTCCACGGTCTCCGGGCGCGACGCGGACGTGCCCGGCATCGAGGACATGGTGGGCCTGTTCATCAACACCATCCCCGTACGGGCCCGCTGGGACGCCGCCACCACCGCGCGCGACCTGCTCGCCGCCGTGCGCGAGCACCAGAGCGCCGTACTGCCGCACCAGCACGTCTCCCTGGCCCGGATCGGCCGCCAGGCCGGCTCCGGCTCCCTCTTCGACACCCTGGTGGTGTTCGACGTCGCCACCGACGTGACCGCCCTGCGCAGGCCCGGCGACACGCTCGTCGTCTCCGGCCTCGTCAACGAGGGCGCCCCGCACTACCCGCTGACGCTCGTGGTCGAGCGCGCCCTCGACGGCCGCCCCCGCTTCAACCTGATCTACGACGGCGAACTGCTGCGCGAGGACGGCGCCCGGACGATCCTGCACGCCTTCACCCGGGCCCTGACCGGCCTGCTCACCCGGCCCGACAGCCCGGTCGCCGACCTGGCGCCCGCCGCCGAGCGCCCCGCGCCGGTCGCCCCGACCACGCTGGCCGGCCTGTTCGACGCCGCCGCCGAGCGCGACCCGGCCGCCACCGCCGTCACCCAGTGCGCCCTCGACGGCACCACCCGCTCCCTGGCCTACGGCGAACTGGCGGACGCCAAGAACGCGCTCGCCGCCACCCTGCGCGCCGCCGGCGTCGCGCCCGGCGAGCGCGTCGCCGTGGCCGTGCCCCGCTCCCTGGAGCAGGTCGTCGCGCTGGTCGCCGTCGTCAGCGCGGGCGGCGCGTACGTACCGCTCGACCTGGCCTACCCCGACGAGCGCCTGGAGTACGTCCTCGCCGACGCGGCGCCCCAGGTCGTCCTCGTCGACCGCGACCACCGGGACCGCTTCACCGGGCTCCTGGCCCGCGCGGGCGTGCCCGCCCGCGTGCTCGTCCAGGGCGAGGAGCCGCCGCGCACCGACGAGCAGCCGCCGCCGCCCGCCGCGGCCGACTGGCACGACCCCGCGTACGTCATCTACACGTCCGGTTCGACCGGCCGCCCCAAGGGCGTCGTCGTCCCGCACTCCAGCGTGGTCACCCTGCTCGCCCACACCCGGCCCGCCATGGACTTCGGCCCCGACGACGTATGGGTGCAGTTCCACTCCTACTCCTTCGACTTCGCCGTCTGGGAGCTGTGGGGCGCGCTGGCGCACGGCGCCGAGCTGCTGCTGCCGGAGTACGCCCTGACCCGCTCGCCGGTCGACTTCCACCGGCTCGTCCGCGAGCGCGGCGTGACCGTGCTCAACCAGACCCCGTCGGCCTTCTACCAGTTCATCGAGGCCGACCGGCACGCCGGGGAGCCGGTCACCGCCCTGCGCCGGATCGTCTTCGGCGGCGAGGCCCTCGACCTCGGACGGCTGCGCCCCTGGGTCGAACGGCACGGCACCGCCGCGCCCGAGCTGGTCAACATGTACGGCATCACCGAGACCACCGTCCACGTCACCCACCGGGTGCTCACCGACGAGGAATTCGCCCGCGGCGACGACGCCAGCCCCATCGGCGGCCCGATCCCCGGCCTGGCCACCTATCTGCTCGACGACCGGCTCCGGCCGGTGCCGCCGGGCCGCGTCGGCGCCATCTACGTCGCCGGCGACCAGGTCGCGCTCGGCTACCTGGGCCGGGCGGGCCTCACCGCGGGCCGGTTCGTGGCCGACCCGTTCGCCGCGGACGGCTCCCGCATGTACCACACCGGGGACCTGGCCCGGCGCACCCTCGGCGGCGAGCTGGAGTTCGCCGGGCGCGCCGACGACCAGGTCCAGCTCAAGGGGTTCCGCATCGAGCTCGGCGAGGTGGAGGCCGCGGTCCGGGACCTCGACGGCGTCGTCGACGTGGCCGTCACCGTGGCGGACAGCGGCGACCACCTGGTCGCCCACGTCGTCGGCCGGGCACCCGGCGACCTCGCGGCCCGCCTGGCGGACAAGCTCCCCGTGCACATGGTGCCGAGCCGCGTCCTGGAGACCGACGCGCTGCCCCTGACGGTCAACGGCAAGCTGGACCGCAAGGCGCTGGCCGCGCGGGCCGCGGAGAGCGCCGGTACCGCCGCGTCCCCGGCCACGGCTGCGGCGTCGCCGGACGCGCGGTGGTCCGCGCCCCTGACGGGGCACGCCACCGACTCCGTCCTCGCCTCCGTCGTCGGCGTCTTCGCCGACACCCTGCCCGGCGCGGCCGTGGACGCCGACACCGACTTCTTCGCCGCCGGAGGCGACAGCATCGTCGCCATCACGCTCATCAACCGGGCCCGCGCGCTCGGCCTGGCGATGGCGCCCAAGGACGTGTTCCTGCACCGGACGCCGCGCGCGCTCGCCGAGCACCTCGGCGCCCGGACGCCGCAGGCCGCGGCGCCCGCGGCCGCCCGCCGCGACGACGGCCCGCTCACCCCCACGCCGATCATGCTGCGCCAGCGCGACCTCGGCGGCTCCCTGGCCCGGTTCGCCCAGGCCCGGACGCTCACCGCGCCCGAGGGCACCGCCTTCGCCGACGTCGAGCGCGCCGCGCGCGCCGTCGTCGCCGCGCACCCGGCGCTGCGGCTGCGGCTGCGCGTCGAGCACGGCGTCTGGGCGCCGTGCGTCGAGCCCGCGCGCGAGGTCACCGTCGTCCGCACGGACGCGACCGACCCGACGGCCGTGGCGAACGACGCCGCCGGACGCCTGGACCCCGAGTCCGGGCACGTCGTCGCCTTCGCCTGGCTGGAGGCGAGCCGGACCCTGGTGGTCACCGCGCACCACCTCGCCGTCGACGCGGTGTCCTGGCTGATCGTCCTGGACGACCTGGCCACCGCGATGAGCGGGGCGGACCTGCCGCCGCCCACCACGTCCTACGCCGAGTACGCCGAAGCGCTGGCGCTCCGGTCCACCCAGGCGGTCGACGACCTCGGCCACTGGATCACCACCCTCCAGGCGCCCACGCCGCTGCCCCCGGCCGAGGGGCTGCGCGAGACCACGGTCGTCCTCGCGCCCGACGTGAGCGACCGCGTCACGCGGACCGCGCCCGCCGCCCTCGGCGTCGGCCTCACCGAGCTGCTGTGCGGCGCGCTGCGCGCCGCCCTGACCCGGATCCAGGTCGCGCCCACCGACCTCGCGGTCGACCTGGAGCGCCACGGCCGCGTCCCGGCCCTCGCACACCACGACTACACCCGCACGGTCGGCTGGTTCACCGCCATCGCGCCCATGCGGCTCAACCCGCACACCGACCCCGTCGCGGCGGCCCGCGAGGTCGCCGAGCGCCAGCCCGACGAGGACGGCCACGCCGCCTACGGCCGGCTCCGCTACCTCAACCCGCAGACGGCCCCGCTGCTCACCGCCCGCCCCCAGGTGCTCTTCAACTACCTGGGCCGCGGCGACGAGTCCGAGGCCCTGCGGATCACCGGCGGCGACCAGGGCAGCCCGTACGCAGTCGAGGTCAACGCCTGGACCGACGCCGCCACCGGCGCCCTGCACGCGGCCTTCACCCTCGCCGAGGGCGTCCCCGACGCCCTCACCCGGCACTGGCTCGACGCCCTGGAGCAGGTCGCGGAGGCCTCCGCGACGGCTGAGCGCACCGCGCCGGTCACGCCCCTCCAGCGCGGCCTGTTCTTCCAGGCCCAGATGGCGGGCTCGGCCGGCCACTACGTCGCGCAGAGCTACTTCGGCTTCGACCGGCGCCTGGACACCGACGCGCTCGCCGAGGCGATGGCGTACGTGATCGCCCGCCACCCCGTGGTGGGCGCGGGCTTCGCCACCGACGACGACGGCAACCCCGTCCAGGTCCTCGCGGCGGGCCGCCGCGTGCCGGTGCGTACGGTCGAGCTGACGACGGACGCCGAGGTCGACGCGTTGCGCGCCCGCGACCGCGACACCGGCTTCGACCCGGGGCGGCCGCCGCTGATCCGGCTCACCGTGGTGCGGCTGCCCGACGGCCGCGACGGCCTGCTGCTCAGCTACCACCTGCTGCTGTGGGACGGCTGGTCCCGCGAGATCGTGCTGCGGGACCTGTTCGACGCCTACGAGGCCGTCCTCGCGGGCCATCCGCTGGACGCGGCCCCGGCGACGCCGAGCTTCGAGGACCACGCCCGCGAGCTCGCCGCCAAGGACCCGGCGGCCTCGGAGCGCTTCTGGGCCGAGCACCTGGCGGGCCTGTCAGGCCCGACGCTGCTCGCCGGCCCCGCGCCCGCCCTCTCCGACGAACTGCCGCGGGCGCTCGTGCACACCCTGACCGCCGACCAGTCCGACCTGCTGCGGAACGCGGCCAAGGCGCACGGCGTCACGCTGAACTCCGTGCTCACCGGGGCGTTCGGCCTGCTCCTCGGCGCCCGCACCGGCCGCGCCGACGCCGTGTTCGGCGTGACCGTCTCCGGCCGCGACGGCGAGGGCCTGGCGGACGTCGTCGGCGTCCTGCTCAACACCGTGCCCCAGTGGACCCGGGCCCGGCCCGGCGACACGGTCCGCGAGTACCTGGAGGCCGTGCAGGCCGCCCGCGTCGCGGCCATGGACCACGAGCACCTGGGCCTTGGCGAGATCCAGCGCGCCAGCGGCCACGAGACCCTGTTCGACAACCTGTTCGTGCTCCAGAACTTCCTGGACATGGACGCGTTCGCCGCGATGAACTCCCGGCACGGCATCACCTCGGTGCAGGCCGACGACTCCACGCACTACCCGTTCACCTGGGTCGTCACCCCCGGCGAGCGGCTCACGGTCAAGCTGGAGCACCGCGACGGCGACACCGCGGGCGCCCGCCGCCTCCTCGACGACTACGTCCGCGTCCTGGAGGACCTCGCCCGCGCGACCGGCCCGGTGGGCGCGCTGCCCGGCCTGGGCGCGGAGCCCCGGCCCGCGGCGCGCACGGACATCGGCACGGACACCGTCGTCGACCGCTTCGACCGGGCCGCCGACCGCGACCCGCAGCGGGTGGCGCTCGTCGCGCACGGCGCCACCATGACCTTCGCCGAGCTGCGGGACCGCAGCCGCGCGGTGGCGGGCGTGCTCGCCGGGCGCGGCATCGGCCCCGAGACGGCCGTGGGGCTCGCGATCCCGCGCTCCCTGGACTCGATCGTGGCGCTGTTCGCGGTGCTGCGCGTCGGCGCCGCGTACGTACCCCTGGAGCTGGACCACCCCGACGAGCGGATCGCCGCCATCGTCGAGGACGCCCGCCCTGAGGTGGTCCTCACCGTGAGCGCCGTGACACCGCGCCTGACCGGTGACCTGTTCGCGGCCCGGGGCCTGATCGGCGCCGGGGACCTGATCGAGCTGGACCGCCCGCTGCCCGACGCCGAGCCGTACACGACGTTCGCGCCCGACGACCCGGACCGGCTGCGCCACCCCGCGTACACGATCTACACCTCCGGCTCGACCGGGAAGCCCAAGGGCGTGGTGACCGAGTACGCCGGTCTCACCAACATGCTGATCAACCACCAGCGCCGCATCTTCGAACCGGTCCTCGCCGAGCACGGCCACCGCACCTTCCGGATCGCCCACACCGTGTCGTTCGCGTTCGACATGTCGTGGGAGGAGCTGCTGTGGCTCGCCGACGGCCACGAGGTGCACATCTGCGACGAGGAGCTGCGCCGCGACGCGCCCGGCCTGGTCGCCTACTGCCTGGAGTACGGGATCGACGTCATCAACGTCACCCCCACGTACGCCCAGCAGTTGGTGGCCGAGGGCCTCCTCGACCACCCCGAGCGGCGCCCGGCCCTGGTGCTCCTCGGCGGCGAGGCCGTCACGCCGACGCTCTGGCGGCGGCTCGCCGAGACCGGGGGCACGGTCGGCTACAACCTGTACGGGCCCACGGAGTACACCATCAACACCCTCGGCGTCGGCACCTTCGAGTGCCAGGACCCGGTGGTGGGCGTGGCCATCGACAACACCGACGTGTACGTCCTCGACCCGTGGCTGCGGCCGCTGCCCGACGGCGTCCCCGGCGAGCTGTACGTGGCGGGTGTCGGCATCGCCCGCGGCTACCTCGGGCAGCCCGCGCAGAGCGCCCACCGGTTCGTGGCGTGCCCGTTCGGCGCGCCCGGCGAGCGGATGTACCGCACCGGGGACCTGGTGGTCCGGCGGCCCGACGGCAACCTGATGTACCTGGGCCGCACCGACCAGCAGGTCAAGATCCGCGGCCACCGGGTCGAACCGGGCGAGGTGGAGGCCGCGTTCGCCGCCCACCCGGCGGTGCGGTTCGCCGCCGCGGTCGCGCAGCCCGACCCGCAGGTCGACGGCGCGTACCGGCTCGCCGCCTACCTCGTCCTCGACGGCGCCGACCTCGCGGCGGTCGCCGCCGAGGTGGGCGCCGGACTGCCGGACTTCCTGCGCCCGACGCACTACGCCGAGGTCGACAGCATCCCGCTGACCGTGAACGGGAAGGCCGACACCAAGGCGCTGCCCGAGGCGAAGCCGCTGGGCGCGCTGACCACGGCGGGGGAGCGCGGCCCGCGGACCGAGACCGAGACCGTGGTGTGCGAGTTCTTCGCCGAAGCCCTGGACCTGGATGATGACGAGGTGAGCGCGGTGAGCGACTTCGTCGCCCTCGGCGGGCACTCGATGCTGGCGGTACGCCTCATCGGGCTGCTCCGCCGCGAGTTCGGCCCCGTCATCACCATCCGCGACCTGTTCACCCTGCGAACCCCCGAAGCGATTGCCGGCCACCTCGATGACCACTCCTGACACGCCCGACACGCAGCGGCCCCGACCGGGGTCCGACATCCTGCGGACCGCACTGCGCCGCAACGTGGGCGCCATGGCCTGGGGCACCGTCCTCATGGGCCTCTACCAGGCCGGGGAGACGGCCTTCCCGATCGCGCTCGGCCTGATCGTGGAGCACACGATGCAGGACCGCAGCCTCGGCGCGCTCGGCCTGTCGATCGCCGCGCTCGCCGTGATCATCACGACCGTGTCGCTGTCGTGGCGGTTCGGCATGCGCATCCTGCAGAAGGCCAACACGACCGAGGCGCACCGCTGGCGGGTGAAGGTCGCGGGCTGCGGCCTCCAGCCGGTGGCCCGGGACGTCGACCTCAAGTCCGGCGAGGTGCTGACCATCGCCACCGAGGACGCCGACCAGACCGCCGACATCATCGAGGTGGTGCCGCTGCTCGTCAGCTCCCTGGTCGCGGTGGTCGTCGCGGCGGTGGCGCTCGGCCTCGCCGACCTCCGGCTCGGCCTGCTGGTGATCGTGGGCACCGTCGGGATCCTGTCGGTCCTGAGCGTGATGTCCAAGCGGATCGGCTCCAGCACCCAGGAGCAGCAGGCCCGGGTGGCCCGCGCGGGCGCGAAGGTCGCCGACCTCATCACCGGCCTGCGCCCGCTGCACGGCTTCGGCGGCAACCACGCGGCGTTCACCTCCTACCGCGGCGTCAGCACCGAGGCGAAACGCCAGGCGATCACCGTCGCCCGGGTGAACGGCGTCTACGCGGGCACCGCGCTGGCGCTCAACGCGGTCCTCGCCGCCGCCGTGTCCATCACGGCCGGGTGGCTGGCCTTCGAGGGCAGCATCACCGTGGGCGAGCTCGTGATGGCCGTGGGCCTGGCGCAGTTCATCATGGAACCGCTGAAGATGTTCTCGGAGATGCCCAAGTACGTGATGATCGCGCGGGCGTCGGCCGAGCGGATGGCCCTGGTCCTCAACGCCCCGCCGGTGACGGTCCCCGGCCCGGGGCGCCCGGCGCCGGGCGGCGACCTGGAGCTCGACTGCGTCCGCCACGGGGCCCTGCGCAAGGTGAGGTTCCACGTGGCCGCGGGGGAGTTCGTGGCCATCGCCCCCTACCAGCCGCGGGCCGCCGCCGACCTCGCCGCCGTCCTGGCCGCCAAGGTCCCGCCCCACGCGTACGACGGGGCGGTACGGATCAGCGGCCAGGAGCTCGCCGAGCTGTCGACGGAGGCGGTCCGCGAGCACATGCTGGTCAACCCGTACGACGGAGAGATCTTCGCGGGCACCCTGCGGACGAACATCGACCCCTCGGGCACCAGCCGCACGGTCGACGAGGCCGTGGAGGCGTCCATGCTGACCGACGTCGTCGCCCTGCACCCCGAGGGCCTCGACTACGGCGTCCGCGACCGGGGCGCGAACCTCTCCGGGGGCCAGCGCCAACGGCTCTCCCTGGCCCGCGCCCTGGCCGCCGACACGGACATCCTCGTCCTGCACGACCCGACGACGGCCGTGGACGCGGTCACCGAGCAGCTCATCGCCCGCAACGTCGCGAAGCTGCGCCGGGGCCGCACCACCGTCGTGATCACCAGCAGCCCGGCCCTCCTGGACGCGGCCGACCGCGTCCTGGTCCTGGACGACGGAGTCGTCACCGCCGAGGACACCCACCGCAACCTGCTCGCCACCAACGAGGAGTACTGCCTGGCCGTGGCCCGGTGAGCTGAGCGCGTACGACAGTGGGCCGTGTCCCGTCCGCAGTACAGCGGAGGGGACACGGCCCACCGGCGTGTGTGCCCGGAGCCGTCAGGAGAGCACCCAGGCGACGTCCCGGAGCAGGGCGTGCCGCCAGCCCGCGCGGTCGTGGCCGGAGGGCGAGCGCGAGACCCGCACGGCCGCCCCGGCCTGCCGGGTCAGGGCCTCGGTCAGCTCGCAGTGGGGCAGCATCCGCGTCTCGTGCTCCCCGACGTCGAACGCGACGCGCAGCCCGGACAGGTCGGGCCGCTCCCGCAGGCGCGCGGCGACCGCGCCGCCCACCGGGCCGCCCAACGGGTCCTTCGCGCGCGGCGCGCCGGGCGTCCACCAGAACGACCCCGACTGGCAGGCGACGCGGGACACCAGCTCCGGGAACTCCAGCGCCGCGTACAGCGCGCTCAGCCCGCCGAGGCTCTGCCCGGCGACCACGAGGCGCTCGGTGTCGGCGGGCACGCCGGTCCCGGCCACCAGCGGCAGCAGCTCGTCGCGGACCGCCTCCCACAGCTCGGGGCGGCACGTGAACTCGGCCTCCCTGTCCTTGGCCGGCAGGAACACGAGCGTGACCGGGGGCATGTCCCCGGCGGCGACGGCCGAGTCGAACGCGGTCACGGCCGGGTGCAGATACAGCCAGTCGTCCCCGTCGAGCAGGAGCACCACAGGACCGCCGCCGCCCGCCGGGTGCACGCGCACGGTGCGCCGCCCGCCGAGCCGCGCGCTGTTCCAGCGCACCCGGGTCTCCGGCAGGGGCAGGACGTCGTCGGCGCCGACCAGGGGCCAGTGCGGCTGCGCCGGGGCGTCCGGGGTGGCGGCAACGGACCGGTCCAGGCCCGCGCCGGCCGGGTTGAACGGGTCGGCGTGGTCCGTGCCGTCCACGCGGAACTGGTACGTCACCCGCAGCCGCGCGGGCGTGCGCACAGTGGCGTACCAGCAGTCGCCGGCGCCCCAGCGGCGCAGCGGCACCGGCTCCGACCAGCTCTCGAAGTGCACGGTCGGGGCGGCTTCCCCGCGCCACAGGAACAGCGTCAGCCAGCCGCCCCCGTCGGCCGGGACCGACGCGGGGGCCCCGGCGGCGGCCCAGAACTCCTCGGTGCCGGGCTCGCCGGGCAGTCCGAACTCCGCGAAGGGAGCGTCCGCTTGGGCCGGGCGGCCGGGGGCGGTACCGGTCGTGGCCGGCTCGCGCATGAGCGTCTCCTTGTCAGGGGAAAGCCTGTCAGGGCTTGTCGGAAACCCTTCAGGACTTGTCAGGGGGAGGGGAGGGGGAGAGAAGCTGGGGGGAGGCAGGTCGCAGGGGCAAGCTTGTGGGTGGGCAGGGAAAATATTAGGCTCATCGATGATTAGGCGAGCCTAACCTAAGGTGAGCTTGCCCTTCCATCCCGACATCTGTCGGCGATCCCGAATCCACTGTTCCGGCACGGCGGTCGTGGCCGCGCCCGAGGAGGCACCAGCATGAGCACCAACCCGTTCGACGACAGCGAAGGCCGCTTCCTGGTCCTGGTGAACGACGAGGGCCAGCACTCGCTGTGGCCGTCGTTCGCCGAGGTGCCCGGGGGCTGGACCGTCGCCTTCGGCGAGGACAGCCGCGACGCGTGCCTGGAGTACGTGGAGTCCCACTGGACCGACCTGCGCCCGGCGTCCCTCGTGGCCTCCATGGGCGCCTGAGTCCCCGCCGCGCCCGAGGGCCCCGGGACGACCGCCAGTTGGGGCGGATGGCACAGTGGTGGTCCGGGGGCGTGCACCACGCCGGTCGTCGGTCAGGCCGGCCTTACTTCCACGTCTCGCCGGACGACACGGCGACGAGCCGTCCTCCGACCGTGGAACCGAGGAAGGAAAGCCTTGATCACGGCTACGCCGCGCACTGTCCCGTACGCGCGCCCGCACCCGCACGCACCCTCCGCGCCGACCCTGTTCGTGCGCACCGCCCGCCGGGAGGACGCCGCCGCGCTCGCCGCCCTGTCCCAGCCCTTCGTGCGCACCGGGGCCCTGCGGGAGCGGCCCCTGACGCTCTACGCCGCCCAGGCGGCCGACTTCCTCGTCGTGGTGGACCGCGACGGCACCTTCGGCGGCTGCGTGGGCCTGCGGGCGTACCCGGCCGCCGAGGTGGCGGACGGCCTGCCCGCGGGCGTGGTGTACAACTTCTGCGTCGCCGGGCACCGGCAGGGCGGCGGCGTGGGGGCCGGGCTGCTGCGCGCCGTCCTCGCCCGGGCGCGGGCCCAGGCGCTCGGCTCGCTGTTCACGGCGACCACGGGCGGCGGCGGGCTGTTCCTGCGCTACGGCTTCGCACCCACGGCCCCCGGTCTCGCGCCCGCGGCCTGGGCGGCCTCCCTGGACCCGCGGCGCAACGCGCGGGTCCTCATGAGGAGCGTGTGACCCCGGGCCTGCGCGGCGCAGCGGCGCCGGCCGCCTTCCGGCACGCCCAGGTCAGCGGCACCAAATCGCCTTGCTTTCCATCGAGTTGGCCCCCGCCGCTGCCCGTCCGTGACGCCCGTTAGGGTGGCCCGGTGACCGACGCGAGCATGGACAGAGTGAACCGCTTCCGGGCCGAGGCGGCGTCCCAAGGGCTGCCGTCGGAGGAGGTGGAGGAATGGATACGTGTCGCCCGTCCGGCGGTGTACCTGGCGGAGGGCGGTGACGGTCCCCTCGCGGCCCGAGTCGGCGGCGACCCCGTGCTGCCGCACGGCGTGCCGAGGCCGTCCAGTCCCTTCGTGGCCTCCGTCGACCTCGCGGCCTTCCCGCCGGGCGTCACCGGCCTCCCGCTCCCCGCCGACGGCCATCTGCTGCTCTTCTCCGGTACCGATGTGGACAGCATCGGGGGACAGGTGCCCGACGCGGTGCTGTACGTCCCCGCCGGGACCCCGACAACCCCGAGCCCTCTAAAACACAGCCGGCGCGAGCCGTACCGGCCGCGTGAGCTCCGTACGGTGTGGCACCAGCCGAGCGCGCAGATGCCGGAGAGCTACGCCCTCGACAGATGGGGCGACACCCCCGAGGACGAGCAGTTCGACCTCGCCGACGAACTCAGCGACGCCTGGGCACGCGTGGGCGGTTACCGCCCTCCCTGGACCTTGCAGATCGGCGGCCACCCGGTCTCGCCCCAGAACGACCCCGTCCACTACGCCCGTGGCCCCGAGGAGACCGGCCCCTCCGAGCAGGGCGGTCCGGCCCACGGAGAGGACGCCGACGACTGGGCCCTCCTGGCCACCTGGAGGTGCGGCGACGACGTCACGGAGCTGGACTCCGGCGTGGCCCACTGGGTAGTCCGCCGCCAGGACGTGGCGGCCCGGCGCTTCGACCGGGTCCACCTCTACGTCGAAATGGCCTGACCGCGCGGGGTAGGACCCACCGACAACGTTCATCAGCCGCTTCCCACCACGCCCACCCGGTCTGTGTCGTCGTGCTCCAGGGCAGGCCCACGACCGCCGGGAGGCGGGTGGTTCATCGGCCACCGGATCGCGGGGCCGCTCCGGTGGCCGGGAATGCGGAGCCCGCCCTCCCGTGGCTCGGGCGGAGGGCTCGGCGGAGCAGCAGGCCGCGAAGGGCAGCCTCGTCCAGGCCCCTGGCCTGTCCGGGGTCCCGGCGGGTCGGCGAACATCTATATATGTCCGCCGACCCGCCGGGACCGCTGGTGGCTACAGGGCGCCTACGGAGGAGGGCTGCGCGGGAGCGCTTGTCCAGCCGCATGACGGCACTGACCCTGCACAGCGTGCTGGAATTTACTCGAACGTGTGACGGGAACCGGAGGGCGCCGGTCGCCGGGCGGTGGGCTGTGTACGTTGCCGCAGGTGCGGCGGATCGGGGAGTTCACCGTGGAACGCCGGCTGGGGGCCGGCGGCATGGGAATCGTGTACCTGGCGTGCAGTGCCGCGGGGCGGCAGGTAGTGCTGAAGGTGATTCGCCCCGAGTACGCCGACGACCCGCTTTTCCGGGCCCGGTTCCGGCGTGAGGTGGCCGCGGCCCGCAGGGTGAGCGGTGCCTTCACCGCGTCCGTGGTGGATGCCGATCCAGACGGCGACCCACCCTGGCTGGCCGCCCAGTACGTCGTCGGCGAGTCCCTGGCTGCGCGCGTGCGTGCACCCGCGGCCCGCTGCCGATGGTGGACATCGCGCGACTGGGCGGTCAACTGGCGGAGGCGCTGCGCGACATCCATTGGCAGGGCATCGTGCACCGGGACCTGAAACCGGCCAACGTCCTGCTGGCGAACGACGGTGTCCGAGTGCTCGACTTCGGCATCGCCAGGTCTGTGACGCAGAGCCGGGCGTTGACCCGCAGCGGCAGCATGGTCGGCACCCCGGCATTCATGGCGCCCGAGCAGTTGCACGGACCCCACGGGGTCTCGCCGGCGACGGACGTGTTCGCACTGGGCAGCGTGCTCGCCTTCGCCGCCCTGGGCCGCAGCCCTTTCGAGGACTCCGACGCCGCCAGCGTCGAGCCGATCGCGGTCGCCTTCGCCGTCGTGCACGAGGATCCCGAACTGGCGGGTGTACCTGACCCGTTGCGTGCCCTGGTCTCCTGCTGTCTGGCCAAGAACCCCGCTCGGCGGCCCGGCGTGGACGAGGTGCTGCGCCTGGCCGTCCCGGACGGTGGGGGGTATGAGCGGCTCCGGCCCGGCACGTCCCACGCGCCGTTGCCGAAGGGTCAGCCGGGGCAGGGTGGGGGCCGTCGCGCTGGCCGTCCTCGCCGCCCTCCTAGTCGTCGGCGATACACCGCAGCCGGGAACGTCGGCGGGCCTCGTCTGTGCCGAGGGCCTGCGCGGTACCGGGGACGACAGGACCCGCGGTTGCGTCGGTCTGTTGGCCGACGGCTCGCCCTCACCCCGCAACCTCGGGTCCTCCAGCACCCTGGCGCCGGTGCTGACGCGGATCATCGCGGAGAACCACCGCGTGGTCGACGCGTCCGCCGCGTCCGGCGGACGGCCGTTCGTGTCCGTCGTCTACATGGCACCGATCACCGCGGAGCACGACGGCACCGGCCTGATGGAATCCGTCCGCCATGACCTGGAGGGTGCCTACCTAGCCCAGCGCCAGGCCAACGCCTCGCCGCGGGGCGCGGGGCTCCGGCTGCTGTTCGCCCAGACCGGCGGCACCACCGAGCAACGCGAGTACACCGTTGGGCACGTGCTCGGCCGTCGGCGCGCCGACCGGATCGTGGCCGTGGTTGGTCTGGGCGGCAGCACCGCCTCCAGCCAGGACATGGTCGGGAAGCTGACGGCCGGAGTCCTGCCCGCGTTCGGCTCGGTTCTCACCGCGGACTCCTGGTCGGGGACCCCCGCCCTGGTGCGGGTCGCGCCGGTCAACGCCGACCAGCCGGCCGCCGCCGTACGGTTCCTGTCGGTGGGCGAACGCGCCGACGACAAGTTCCTGTTCGTCCAGGACGTTGACACCGGGGACCAGTGCACGAGCACCCCGGTCACACAGTTCCGCGCCCGTATACCGGCCGGCCGGCTGGTCGGCGAGGAGCCCCTGTTGTTTGACTCCCCGCAGCCTTCGCTCACCGAGCACTTTCGCGTCCGGCTCGCCGGTCTGTGCACGTCCCGGCCCGACGTCGTCTACTTCGCCGCCGCGGCACCTCCTTGGCCGCCTTCCTCACCGCGCTCGCCGACCGGCCGTGCCGGGATCGCCTTATGACTGTGCTCTCGGGTGACGACACCGTGATGGCCACCCGCACCGACGGCTTCGGCTCCGCGGAGCTGACCGCCACCTTGCGCACGGGCCGGATCGACCTCGTCCACACCGGCCTGGCCCACCCCGGGGCCTGGGACGCCGCCCCCCGAGGCGTTCGACCCTGAGGCCGTAGCTCCCTTCCGGAACGGCACCTTCGCCACCGCGTTCCCGCACAGGGACCTGGAGGACGGTCGGGCGATCATGATGTACGACGCCCTGATGACAGCGGCCAGGACCATCCGTATCACCCGTGCCGTGTCCGATCCCACCGCCGCCGACATCTACCGGACCCTCTCCGCGCTGCGCGAGAAGCGGGCGCTGCCGGGGGCGAGCGGCTGGATTCACCATCGGAGGGGACGGCAGCCCCCAGGACAAGGCCATCCCCATCATCCGCATCGAACCCAGCGGCCGTACGACCATACTGGCGGCCACCTCGGCCAACGGCACCCCACACGTCCCCACCAAGGCGTCCACGCCGACGGACCAGCGGCGGCACGCCGCTGCATCGCCCGGGAGCGGCCTGGTTCCGGAGCGGCAGCCGCGAGGCTCGGGCGCAGCCCCGAACCGCCCGCGGAACGATGGTTGTGCAGGACCGACCGGCACCTCGACGATCCCCAGGAGCTCGGCGTCGGAGCGGGGCACCCAGCTCACCCAGCCACGTAACGATCCCGGCCAACCGGCCCCCAGACGTGACGCCCTCGGGCCCTGAAGGGAACCAGCAGCCGCGCCCTGCACGCGTGCATGCGACCTGTACTCCGCCGTCGAGTGGGCTGCGCACGATGACGGCTGGGAAAAGCAGATCCCACGCCGCCATCCTGCAGCGCGCGATCCTGGCGCGCGACGAGCGCGGCCAGGCCCGCGCCTGGTCCGACCTTGCCGCGCAGACCCGCGCCGAGGGCCGCTGCCGCGTGGCCGTCGGGGAGCTGCCCGGTCTGGTTATCTGCTTTACCCTTCCTGGCGTCGGAATAGAGATCCAACCCTTACGCGATGGCGGATCACGTCTCTCAAAGCGCTTGCGGGACAGGCCTTGGGCGCGAAGAGAGGGCGAACCATCGTGTCGCCGCAATCCAGAAAGCAGATAACGAGCTCCATATAGCCCAAACGTCACTACCGCCAGACGTTTGCCAGCCAAGCGGCATGAGATGTTGATCTCACCGGCCTGTGCCGGAATGACTTGCTCCCATCCCCGTAAATGTTGTTACCTGTAGTGGCCATCTTCGCTCTTAGGGAGGCAATGTCTTCCCGTCAGCGAAAAACTAAGGGGTAGGTATGATCAGACGGAAGATAGCGACGACGGCATTGGCTGGGGCATCGGCGGTTGGACTGCTGGTTGGGTTCACTGCTGAAGTACACGCTGATGAAGCACCCGGGCCCGTCACCACATGGATCGACGGTGGAGTAGTGGAAGATGATGCTCCCGTGGCAGAAGCTGAGCGCGCTCGTGTCGTCTGCGACCGGTGGGTGACGGGTTACACCGGGCACAGTAAATGCTCGGGAAATCCTGTCTCGTCGACATCCCGGCAACGTGCCATGGTGACCTGCATTCGGCCCGGCGGGAGCAAGTTTGTCATCTATGGAGAGTGGAAGACCGTGAAGAGCGGTAAGACTTCCAGTGCGACATGCTCTCCTCATGGCGAGGCCGGCGTGTACAAGGTGGCCACCCATCATGGACATCACGGGTAGCGGTTCCGGATCAGTACGCTGTCGAGCTTTCAGTGATATGCGCGCTGTCGACTCCGAGTCCTCACGATTCGATCCGACAGCGCGCTATCGCGCAATCTCGGTACGCTGGTCGGCAGGTTTTCGCTCACTGAAGAGCCACGTATCGAAGAGCTGAGTCAAATCTTTTCCCGCTTTCGCTTCGCACAGCGCAATGAAATCTTCCGTGTCGACGTTGTCGTGACGGTGCTGCTTCGTCCACGTCCGGATGATGTCGAAGAAGATCCTGTCGCCGGCCGCCTCGCGCACTTTGTGCAGCGTCATGGCGCCTCGACCGTAGACCGGTGAGTCGGAAACCTTGTCGGCACTGGGCGGATCGGTCGGCGGGAAATCCCATATGCCTTCGCTCTCGGGGTGGGTGCCGTCATAGAAGGAATCAAAGACCCTCTGGGCACTCCTGCCGCCGTGGTCCTCCTGCCAGAGCCATTCCGCGTATGTGGCGAACCCTTCGTTCAGCCACATATCGTTCCACTGGCGCGGAGTGACCGAGTTGCCGAACCACTGGTGTGCGATCTCGTGGACCAGCAGCGTGTCATCGGGTGCCTCACCGAAGTACGGCTTGGTCTGGGTCCCCAGCGCGTAGCGGAGGTCGGGAAGGTGGTCGACGACGGCACCGACGGAGGAGAAGGGGTACGGCCCGAAACGTCCGCCGGCCCAGTCGGTGATCTCGGGCACCAAGTCCTGGACGCCTTCGGCGTCTTCGGTCTCGTCTGGATCGACGGCGACGTAGACGGGCAGGTCGTCGGACGTCCAGCCCTTGTGGATCTCGAAGTATCCGACAGTGACGTTGACGAGGTAGCTTGCCATGGGTTCGTCGCTGTGCCATTTCCGGGTAACCCGGCGACCTGTGTCTTCTTCCTTCAGCAACTCCCCGTTGCTCACCACGTCGTACGGGTCGCCGTCTTCGTCCCTGGGCACGCTGACGGTGATGTCGTAGGTGGCCTTGTCGGAGGGGTGATGGTTACCCGGGAACCAGGTCATGGACCCGGTCGGCTCGCCGAGGGCGGTCGAGCCGTCGTCCGTCTCGATCCAGCCCTCGACGCCTCCGTCGGAGTCTTCGATCATCTTGGGCGTGCCGTTGTACCTGATGACGGCTTTGAAGACCTCACCGTTCCTGATCGCCTTTGTCGGCGTCAGCGTCAGCTCGTTCTGGGTGCGCGTGAAGCGAGCATCCGTGCCGTTCACCGTGGCGGTAAGCACCTTGAGTCCGGCGAGGTCGAGGTTGAACCGGCTCAGGTTGTGGGTCGCTCGCGCAGTGATGGTCGCGGTTCCCTGAAGATGATTGGTCTCAGGAACGTAGTCGAGGCTGAGAGCGTAGTGGGAGGCGTCGTAACCCCCGTTGCCCAGTGCCGGGAAGAGGGCATCACCGACTCCGACCGCCCCGGGTTTGGCGTCACGCACCGACGACTCGGTGGAATGTGACGTGGAACCGCTGCAGGCCGTGGTCATGGCCGCGAGCAGCACCGCGGTCAGCGCCCAGCGCGCAGGGCGGGGAACGCTGAGAAGCTCCTTCACAGGGGCTGGGTGGCGATGCGCCGGTTGTGTATGTCGAGAACAAGGACGCTGCGTGCGACGCCGCGGCCGTCGTCTTTGTCCCACCAGTCCGCAAAGGTGCGGGCGAAGGTTCTGGCCTGGCCGTGTGAGGTGTAGTCGGTGCGCACTTCGACGTCGTAGTCGGGCCCGGCGAGCTCGACGGTGAAGAGCTGGTCGCTGCGCCGGGCCAGCTCCGCGTCGCCCTTGGCGCGCGCCCATGCGCGAAAGTCCCGCAAGAGCGCGGGATTCGCTTCCCTCTTGCTCATCGGGTGAGTCGGCGGATCCTTCGGTGCGCCCGTCACCGCGTCCTGGCAGCCCTTCACCCACGACCCGCGGTCCCCGTCGGCGCGGGCGCCAGCATCCAGGGCACGGCGGGCGCAGCCCCCGTGCACCACTTCCCGTACCGCTGCGCCCTTGCCTCCCTCGTCGTAGACCTTGCGTCCTTCGGCGTACCCAGCGGCATAGGCGCGCTTGTAGCCGGGCGTTGCCTCCGTGTGTCGGCCGGGCGAGCCGGAGGGACGTTCTCCTGCGGGCCGCGGTGTGCTGTCGGATCCGCACGCCGAGGTGACCAGCATGCCCGCAGTCACGACGGCGGCCGCGGCTGCATGCCGCCCTCCACGCCCCTTACCCCAACGTGGGCTCATTACCGTGCTCTCCCATCAATCGCGCAATGCGATCAAGTAGAACGCTCCGGCCTGCCCGAGGTTGTCTCACGCAATGTAAAAGAATCTTTACTCAGCATCACATGGACGTGGGGCGTGGCGTGATCCATGATCTTGAGCTTCGTGGGCCTGTGACCAGGGCCTGCACGTCCGTACGAGGGGGAGAGTTGAGGCTGAGACACAGCCTGCCAGTCATGGCCGCCGTGGCTGCCACGATTACCATCCACGCACCCGCCTGGGCCGATCCCACGCCCAGCGACACGCACCCGGCCCCAGCGGCCAGCAAGCCGGAGACATCACCTACTCCCACACCGGGAACCGCACCCGCAGGGACTGCGAGCCCGGCCCCATCAACCGACCGGCCCGGAGCCCCGTCCTCCTCTGCCCCTGAACCCTCCGCCCCTGAACCCTCTGCTCCTGAGCCCTCCGAGTCCGAACCGGACGAGACACCCGGGGATGCGGCCGACGAGCTGGAGAAGTTCTGGACGCCAGAGCGCATGGACCAGGCTGATCCAGTCGAGGAGCAGCAGGCCCGTGAGGCGCAACTGCAGCCGGAAGAGCGCCAGAAGGCGCTGCGTTCCCCTTCGCACCCCTTCAAGGGCATCAAGGAAGTAGGCACCTTCTACTGGGCTGAGCGCGACGAGAACGGCGACCTCTTCTACCGCTTCTGCGGCGGCACGGTCGTACCGTCTCCCGGGAAGAACATGGTGCTGACCGCTGCGCACTGCTTCGACAGCAGTGACCGGCAGGAGAAGCTCGTCTTCGTCCCGCAGCACAGCAAGAGCAAGCCCCGGCCCCACGGAATCTTCCCCATCGCCAAGGGGCAGATCTACGCCGACCCCCGTTACATGCGCCGGGGTGGTGACAAGGACTACACCGGACTGGACTTCGCCTTCCTCAAGACGGGCGCCCGCAGCGACGGCAAGAAGCTCCAAGACGTCGTCGGAGCCATCAAGATCGGCTACAACACTGGCTTCGATCACCCCAAGACCCGCGTGATCGGCTACCCGGGGTTCAAGCCCCAACAGGACCCGCTGGACTGCATATCGCCCATGAAGAAGTACACCACGGGCAACGCGGATGGCTGGAAGGGCGGCACCTTCTCGCAGATCGACTGTGACGGATATGTCTCCGGAACCTCCGGCGGCCCCTTCATCACGGCAGGCAGCGAGGAGCCCCGGGTCATCGGGGTGACGGGCGGCTGGAAGACCGGCGGCCACAGCCCGAACACCTCATATTCGTCCTACTTCGACAACGACCTCAAGCACATCTACGACGCCGCCGCGGCCGGGAAGAAGCCGACCCCCATCGTGCTGCCTTCGGCCTCGACGTGGAAACACGCCACGGACATCGCCTCGGGCTACTTCGCCTTGAAGGGGCAGGTGCCGGAGGACCGCATGGACATGTTCGTCAAATGGTCCGACGGTGAGCTGAGCATCTATCGGGGAGCGGACAAGAGCCTGAACTACTTCGACAAGGAATTCACGGTCAAAAAGCCCAACAAGCTGTGGGCCGACCACGCCAAGCAAGTCGTCGCCGGCGACTTCACCGGGGACAACGGCTCTGACCTCATCGTGCGTTGGTCAGACGGTGAAGTAACCCTGTACCCCTCGGTGGACGAGAAGGGCTTCCACGGCGAGGTCCAACTGGTCGCCCCCAACGCCACCTGGAAGCACGCCGAAGCGATCACAGCGGGCTGGTACGGCGGCAACAAATGGCAGGACGACCTCGTAGTCAGGTGGTCCGACGGTGAGCTGACCGTTTACCAGAACACCGGTGACGGCAACAAGCTCGGTAAAGAAATCAAGGTCGTCAACCCCAACAGGCTATGGAAGCACGCCGTCGAGATCGGCTCCGGCGACTATACCCAAGGCAACACCTGGGACCTCGTCGTGCGCTGGTCGGACGGCGAACTCACCCTCTACGACGATTTTACCGGCACCGGTGACACCTGGGGCGAGCACCAGTGGAAGGCCCCCAACCAGCTCTGGACCCACGCCAAGCTCGTCACCGGCGGGGACTTCAGCGCCAACCCCTGGCCGGACGACACGGTCGTCCGCTGGTCCGACGGCGAACTCAGCCTGTACACCGAAGGAAACGCTTCCGGAATCGGCAAGGAAAACCAGCTCGTCGCCCCATAGACCCCGACGATCTGGAGAGCGCGGTTCGCCGTGCAACCTGGTCAACACTGGATTACGCGAAAGTGAGAAAACATGCGCTCCCTTCGCATGGCCGGCGTGGCTACCGTCACGGGAATGGCCTTGATGGCGGGAATGTTCACGGCGAGCCCGGCCGGAGCAATGAGTGTTCCTAAGTGCAAGAAGTGGTCGTCCAACGGCGGTCACAAGGCGAACCTGAAGTGTGGCTTCACCAACAACCCGGACTTTTACAAGTATCGAATCACCGCTGCGTGCACTGGCCACGCAGCGATACACGGCAAGTGGGTGACTCCAATCCCCAGGAACAAGTACGGCAAGACGTCGAGCGCTAAGTGCGCCGGAAAGGTGCGGGGCCTTGAGCGTGAGTTCGCCCGCGCCTAGCCACTGACGAGCAACGAGCTAAGCACCCTTCTGGGGAGACCTGGGGCCGCTGCTCGTCCGGGCGCGGCGGTCAGTCGCCCGTGCCGTGCTCCGCGTGCCGCGGGGCGGTGTCGGGGACCACCGTCGTGCCCGGGCTGGTCTCCCCGAGGACGCTGCGCAGCACCGCGTGCGGCACGCGGCCGTCGATCACGTGCGCCGCGCCCACGCCGCCGCGCACGGCCCGCAAGCAGCCCTCCATCTTGGGCAGCATCCCGCTGGCCAGGTCCGGCAGCAGCTCGTCCAGGGCGCCGGCCGTCAGGCGCGGTATCACCTCGGTGCTGTGCGGCCAGTTCGCGTACAGCCCCTCGACGTCGGTGAGCACCACCAGGCGTTCGGCGCCGAGGGCGACGGCGAGGGCCGAGGCGGCGAGATCCGCGTTGACGTTGTAGACCTGCCCGTCCTCGCCGCGCGCCACGGGGGAGACGACGGGGACGTGCCCCCGCTCCAGGAGCGTGCGCACCATGCCGGGGTTCACGTCGACGACGTCCCCGACCAGGCCGATGTCCACCGGACGCCCGTCCACCCAGGCCGGCCGGCGCACGGCCGTCATGGTGTGGGCGTCCTCGCCGGTCATGCCGACGGCGTAGGGGCCGTGGGTGTTGATGTGCCCGACCAGCTCCCGCTGGACGCGGCCCGTCAGCACCATGCGCACGACGTCCATGGTCTCCGGCGTCGTCACCCGCAGGCCCGCCTCGAACCGGGTCTCCAGGCCGAGGCGTTCGAGCATCGCGCTGATCTGCGGCCCGCCGCCGTGCACCACGACCGGGCGCAGCCCCGCCCGCCACATCTGCACGACGTCCTCGGCGAACGTCCGCTGGAGGTCCGCGTCCACCATGGCGTGCCCGCCGAACTTGACGACGACCGCGCTCTCCCGGAGCCGTCGCGCCGCCGGAGGCTGGTCGGGTTCGCCGGCTTCCTCGATCTCTGCGGGAGTCCCGCTCGCGAGGAATCCCCGGGCAGCGGTCGTGCTCACGGAGCCACTCCATTCATGGGCAGGCCCACCCTCCTGGGGTGGGCCGAAGGCAACAGTCGTGCCGGCCGCCGGGCCCGTGGGCGAACGCTCACCCCGGCCCGCGACCTCAAGATTCACTTAGATTAGCCTAGCCTAAGTGGAGTTTCGGAGTCGCCGCGGCGGAGGCTTGGCGATCGACGGCCTCGCGCCCGCATATGATTGCCCCTCAGGCGTTGCAAGGTGAGGCTTACCTTACCTACCATGTGCCTGCTTAGGGAGGCGATGAAGCGGGTGAACGCAGTGAAGAGCGGTCCGGACATGACGGAAACGCAGGGGGAGACGGGCGTGGTCTACGACGTCCTGGGGATCGGATTCGGCCCCTCGAACCTGGCTCTGGCGATCGCGGTCCACGAACACAACGAACGGGCCGACGAGAGCGACCGGATACGCGCCGGTTTCCTGGAGAAGCAGCCGTCGTTCGGCTGGCACCGGGGCATGCTCATCGACGACGCGACGATGCAGGTGTCCTTCCTCAAGGACCTGGTCACGATGCGCGACCCGAAGAGCGCCTTCAGCTTCCTGTGCTACCTCCAGGAGCGCGACAGGCTGGTCGACTTCCTCAACCAGAAGACGCTGTTCCCGCTCAGGGTGGAGTTCCACGACTACCTGGAGTGGGCCGCGACGGGCGTCGCCGACCTCGTCGAGTACTCCGCCGAGGTCGTCGCCGTCCGCCCGGTCACGGAGGGCGGCGAGGTCACCTGCTTCGACGTGGTCAGCCGCGACCCCGCGGACCCGGACCGCACCGTGGTGCGCCGCGCCCGCGCCATCTGCGTGGCCACCGGCCTGGAGCCGCACCTGCCGCCCGGCACCGTCAGCTCCGAACGGGTCTTCCACAACAGCGAACTGATCCCGCGCGTGGCCGCGCTCAAGGACGCCGGGACGCCGGTGCGGCGCGCGGTCGTCCTCGGCGCCGGGCAGAGCGCCGCCGAGTGCGTCGACTACCTGCACCGCCACTTCCCGGACGCCGAGATCTGCTCCGTCTTCGCCAAGTACGGGTACACCCCTGCCGACGACAGCCCCTTCGCCAACCGCATCTTCGACCCCGAGGCCGTGGACCTGTTCCACCGCGCGCCCCGCGAGGTGAAGCAGTCGCTGTTCGACTACCACCGCTCCACCAACTACTCCGTCGTGGACATCGACCTCATCGAGTCGCTGTCCAGGACCATGTACCAGGAGAAGGTGCAGGGGCAGCAGCGCCTGCGCATGCTGAACGTCTCCCGCATCCGCGACATCGACGTACGCGCCGACCGCCTCGACATCGGCGTGGAGTTCCTGCCCACCGGCGAGCGCGAGACCCTCACCTCCGACCTGCTCGTCCACGCGACCGGCTACCGGCCGCGCGGCATCGGCGAACGCCTGGGCGAGATCGACAAGCTGTGCCTGCGCGACGACGAGGACGAACTGGTCGTCTCCCGCGACCACCGCGTGGCCACCGACCCCCACGTCTCCGCAGCCATCTACCTCCAGGGCGGCACCGAGCACACGCACGGACTGACGTCGACGCTGCTGTCCAACACGGCGGTGCGCGCGGGCGAGATACGCGACTCGCTCCTCGCCCGCCGGCCGGCCCGCACGGCCTGACCGGCGTACGCCACCACAGTCCCGGCGCGTTCCGGCTCCTCAGTACAGCACCACGCAGCCGCGGGCGCGCAGGGCCGCGACCGTGGCCGCCGTGGCCGCGCCGTCCCGCAGGTCGTTCCAGCGCAGGTCCAGCTTCTCCAGCGACGGCAGCTCGGCGAGCCAGGCGGGCAGGTCGCGCAGCCGGTTGGACCGCAGGTCGAGGCGGCGCAGCGCGGGCAGCCCGCGCAGCGCCTCCGGCACCGCCGCGAACGCGTTCTCGCGCAGCTCGAGTTCGCGCAAGGAGCTGAGCCGCCGTACGCCCTCGGGGAGGGCGGCGAGGTCGTTGCCGCGCAGCCACAGCTCCCGCAGCGAGCGCAGCGAGCCGAGCGACGCGGGCAGCGCGGCGAGCCGGTTGTGCTGGGCGCGCAGCTCGACGAGGCCCGCCATGGCGCCGAGGCTCTCCGGCAGGGCGGTGAGCCGGTTCTCGCCGACGTTCAGATAGGCGAGCCGCGTCAGCCGGCCCAGCTCCTCGGGCAGGGACGTCAGGCGGTTGTCGTGGAGGTACAGGAAGTCGCCGAGCGCGGTGAGGTCACCGAGCTCCGGCGGCACGAACGTGAGCCGGTTGTGGCCGAGGTCCAGGGTGCGCAGCGCGGTGAGCGTCCCGATGCGGGCGGGCAGCTGCGTCAGCGCGTTGTCGGGCAGCAACAGCACGTCGAGGCCGGGGTGGCGCCACACCTCGTCCGGTACGGCGTCCAGCCCCGCCCGCCAGTAGTTCAGCACGGCCCCACCGATCACCGGCACACCCCTCTCCCCGGCGCCGGACACCGGCACCCTCTCCGGACCACCGGCCATCGGCGCCCCCTTCCCGAAGCACCGGACATCGGCACCCCGCCCCCGGAGCACCGGCCACGGCACCCCGCCCGAAGCGCGGACACCGGCACCCCGCTCCGCAACACCGACCACGGCCGCACTCCGCGCCGGACCATGGCGCCCCGCCCGGAGCACCGGCCATCGGCACCCTTCTCCGAAGCACCGGGCCCTGGCACCCCGCCCGATGCACCGGTCACAGCACCCCTCTCCGCAGCACCGGCCCCGGCACCCTGCCCCGGAAAGGCCGCGCCCCGCACCCGGAACGACCAGCGCCCCGCTCGTGAACCGGCAGAACCTATCATCTGATCCTGCCCACCAAGCCCAGCCCACCCCGGCCTCTACCCCGGCGCACGCGGCGGCGTCCACCCGGCTCGTCCTCGCCCTCGGCCTCGCCGCGACCGCCCGCCACGACGGGCACGGCGGTGCCGCCGACGACCTCGACACGCCGGAGGGCCTCACCGCCCGGGCGCGCGACCACGCCGCCCCGGTGCCCGAAGACCCTGGCCGGGCGGTGCTGCCGCGCCGACGGCGCCGCCCTGAGCCGCGCACGGTCGCCGCGCCTCACCGTCCGTACGCGGTGCGCCCCGGCGAGCCGAACCCGGCGGACGCCCGGCTGCTGCTGCCCCTCGCGGAGGCCGTCACCCGGCTGAACGAGGCCGTGGCGCGTGCCCTGCCGACCTGGCGGCCCGGCTCCGGTCCCGCCGGGTCGCGCGGGCCGCGCACGCCCCCGGTGACCACCACGGCCACCGGTTTCCCCGCCGCCGCCCCCGCGCCGGAAACGGCACCGCGGGCACGTACCATGGCCGCATGTCCTTCCTCCGCCGCCGCAGCTCCGCCACGCCCGCAGGGCCGGACTTCGATGTCCTGGCCATGGACCCGGGGGACTGGCCCGGCAACCTCGGTGCCGGTCTGCTGCCCGCCCCCGACGGCAGTTGCCAGGGCGTCTTCCTGCGCTACGACCTGTTCGGCGGCCGCGGCCCCGCGATGATCATCGGCAATCTGCCGGAGGGCTCCCCGGCCCGCGACCTCGCCGACGGCGAGGCGCCCTTCGAGGTGGCCCAGCTCCTGCTCGCGCTGGAGAACGAGGAGGAGGTCACCGTCGTCGCCTCCGAGGACGTGCCGGTGATGCAGGGCGACAACCTCCTCATCGTGCGCCGGCTGCGCCTGTCGGAGAGCCGCATCTCCTGCGTGCAGTTCGACCGCAGCGACAACGTCCTGGTGACCATCGCGGCCTGGGACCGGCCCATCACCGACGACCTGTACGCGCTCCTCAAGCCGCTGCCCGCCGAGCTGTTCCAGCAGGGCTGACCCGCCGCGCCCCGACGCCGGGCCCGGACCCCGCGAGGGTCCGGGCCCGGCGTCGTCGTCCCGGGGGCCGCGCGGCGGCCCGCAGGGCGTGCCCGTACGGTCAGGAGCCGGACGGCACCACCCGCACGTCGGCGGCGCGTACGAACGCCACCCGGTGACCGAACTGGATCTGGTAGTACATGTCCTTGCCGCGCACCACGCGGTGCGGCTTCAGGTCGAACGTCGGCGCGTAGAAGTACTCGCCGGGCAGCTCGGCGCCGATCGCGTACTTCTGCCCCGCGAGCAGCTTGTAGGGCAGCGGCGAGACCGCCTGCACCGGGACCTCCGGTGGGTACGCCTCCTTCTCCGGGTAGGCGCGGCCGTACACCGGGACCTCGCTCACGCCGTCCTTCGGCGTCACCGTCAGGCCCCGCGCGTCGACGGCCGTGGGCTGCTTCCGCGGGTTCTTGAACCAGGCCTTCTGGCCGAGGTACCACACGGCCGTCCAGTCACCCCTGCGCTCGGCGACCGCGTACTGCTGGCCGGTCGACAGGCGCGAGCCCGTGTCGTTCACGTCGATCGTGGACGGCTCGCCGCCCGGCCGCAGCCCGATGTCCTTGATGAGCGGCGCGTCCTCGCTGGGCGCGCTGTACACGCGCACCGCACTCGACCCGTGCGGCGTGCACGTCTCACCCGGCTTGGCGCAGCCGGTGAACACCGGCCTGTTCTGCTCGAACCGCGGCGCCACCGTCACCAGGCCGCCCTGGGGTCCCGCCGTGCGGTGGAACGGCTTGCCGAGCAGCGTGAAGTAGTGCTGCCAGTCCCAGTACGGCCCCGGGTCGGTGTGCATGCCGCGGATGGTGGCCGCCGTGGTGCCCGGGACCGTGTCGTGGCCCAGGATGTGCTGCCGGTCCAGCGGGATGCCGTACCGCTTGGCGAGGTACTTCACCAGCCGCGCCGAGGAGCGGTACATCGCCTCCGTGTACCAGGTGTCGGGCGCCGTCAGGAAGCCCTCGTGCTCCAGGCCGACGGACTTGGCGTTCACGTACCAGTTGCCCGCGTGCCAGCCGACGTCCTTGGTCCGCACGTGCTGGGCGACGTGGCCGTCGGAGGAGCGCAGGGTGTAGTGCCAGGACACGTACGTCGGGTCCTGGACCATCTTGAGGACGCCCTCCCAGCGGCCCTCGGTGTCGTGCACCACGATGTACTCGATGCCCTGGGAGTCGGGCCGGTCGGCCTTGTCGTGGTTGCCGTAGTCGTTGTCGCCGAACTCCTCGTACGGGGCCGGGATCCACTCGCAGGCCAGGGACTTGGGGCAGTCCGTCTCGGCCTCGGCGGCCCGGCGCAGGCCCATGCGCTCGACCTGGGCCGTGTCCGGCTTCAGGCCGGGCCGGGCGGTGAGCGCCACGCGCTGCCCGGCGTCGGTCGTGCGCCGCTGGCCGTCGCGAATGACCGCGAACACCTCGTTGGCGTACGCGGCGGCGCTCGCCTGCTCGTCGGCGCCGGAGAACGCCGCGACCGCGCCGTACCAGTCGGCCGGGTCGTCGGTGAGGGGCTCGCCGAGGCGCCGCTGCGCGGCGGCGAGCAGGGCCGCGCCGCCGCGGACGTTCGCCGCGGCGTCCCGCCGCAGCTCGCTCTCGGGGATGCCGCTGACCCGCGCGGCCTGCTTCAAGGTCTTGAGCCGGGCCGGGACTTCGGAGTCCTCGGGCACGTGGCGCGGCTTCAGCGGGGGGCGGGAGGTGTCACCGCGCGGGTCCTCGTCGCCCTCGCTGTGGTGCGGGGCCGTGGCGAGCGCGGTGCGGGCGTCGGTCAGGTGCATGGGGCCGTAGCCGCCGGTGACACTCGGGGCGCCGCCGTGCGCGTCCCACCGGGACTGCAGGTAGGACACGCCGAGCAGCACGCTCTGCGGTACGTCGTACGCGGTGGCGGCGGACGCGAACGCGCGCTGGAGCGCGTGCGGCCCGGCGGGCCCGTCCGCGGCCGGTGCCGGGGCGGCGCCGAGGAGCGGCGCGAGCAGCGCGGCCGCCGCGAGGGCGCCCGCCGTCCTGGTGGTGCGTCTGCGCGCTGCGGATACGGGGGCGTGGGCGGATCCTCGCAAGACAGCCTCCTGAGACTTCTGGGCCGGTGCGGACTTCTGGGCCGGTACGGCGGGGCGGGGCGTGCGGGGGCCGGGGCGTGGGTCAGTGGTACCGGCTCCCCGACGATCCGTCAATCTCCCTCCCTACCAGGGCTTTCCCATGTCAGGGGCGGTTCACCGGGTTTTCGCCGCGGGCGACGCGATCGCCTGCGGCGCGTCAGTGGAATGGACCAATGCGCAGTGGCCCCATGCGGGCCGTGGCGGCGGACCGGGCGGTTCCTCGCGCGGGAACTCTTGACGGCGTTCCGTCAATAAGTATGGTCTAGGCCAATGGGTCGGCCAGGAGCCGGGCCGGCTCGTCCCTCATCCCCCACCTCAGAGGGAGCAGAGATGAACACCAAGCGGAAGCTCGCCGCGGGCATAGGGGCGGCGTGCGCGCCCCTCCTGGTCCTCGCGTCGGTCACCCCGGCCAGCGCGCACGGCTACATCAACTCGCCGCCGAGCCGCCAGGCGCAGTGCGCGGCGGGCACCGTCTCCTGCGGCGAGATCAAGTGGGAGCCGCAGAGCGTCGAAGGTCCCAAGGGGCTGCGGAGCTGCAGCGGAGGCAACGCGCGGTTCCGTGAGCTCGACGACGACAGCAAGGGCTGGAAGGTCTCCGACGTCAGCCGCTCGCAGCAGTTCACCTGGCGGCTGACGGCACCCCACCGCACCAGCACGTGGCAGTACTTCGTGGACGGACAGAAGGTCAAGGAGATCAACGACAACGGTCGCCAGCCTCCCACGACCGTGACGCACACCGTCGACTTCGGCGGCCTCACCGGCCGGCACAAGATGCTCGCGGTGTGGAACATCTACGACACCGCGAACGCGTTCTACGCCTGCGTCGACATCAACATCAGGGGCTGACGCCACGGCCCTCGCGGCGCCCGGGACACAGCCGCGCCCGGCCCCGCGGGGGTCGCACCCGCCTCCGCCCCGGTCACCACCGGCCCCGCGCGGGCACAGCGGAAGCCAGCGATACGCCTCTCTCCTTCGGCGTACCGCCGGCCCGTCGGTCCCGTACGTCAGCGCGTGCCGACCGCCGCCCGTACCGCGCGGCGGGCCATCTGGCAGTCGTCGTGCAGCCGCCGCAGCAGCAGCCGCTGCTCCTCGCCGGACGGCACGGCCCCGGGGTGGGCCGGGCCCGCCGGGCCGCTGTCGCGCAGGGTGCGCTGCACGGCCGTCTCACACCTCCTGATCTCGCAGGTCAGCACCAGCATCAGATTGACCAGGAACGCGTCGCGCGCGGCCGGGCCCGCCTGCTGGGCGAGCTGGCTGATCTCGCGACGCGCCACCGGGGCGTCGCCGAGGACCGCCCACAGCGTCGCCAGGTCGTAGCCGGGCAGGTACCAGCCCGCCTGCTCCCAGTCGACCAGGACGGGACCGGCCGGGGACAGCAGGATGTTGGACAGCAGGGCGTCGCCGTGGCAGAACTGCCACATCGCCTGCGGGTTCGACGCGTACGCCTGCGCCATGCCGTGCAGCAGCTTCTGCAGGTCGCCCATGTCCCGGTCGGTGAGCAGCCCCAGCTCGTGGAAGCGGGAGATGCGCCGCGGGTAGTCCAGCGGCTTGCCGAACGTGTCGTTCGGCGGCTGCCACTGGTTCAGGCGGTGCACCGCGCCCACCGCCGCCCGCACGTCCGCCCGCGGCGGGGGCTCCACGGGGTGCCGCTGCAGGGCCGCGACCCGGCCCGGCATCCGCTCGATCACCAGGGTGCCCTCGTCCGGGTCGGCCGCGATGAGCCGCGGCGCCCGCACGGGCGGACGGTGCCTGACGAACGAACGGTATGCCGCTATTTCGTGCCGGATCCGCTCCGACCACAGGGACGAGTGGTCGAGCAGGCACTTGGCGACGGCCGTGCTGCGGCCCGTCGTCCCGACGAGCAGGACCGTCCGGCCGCTGCGGCGCAGCACCTGCACCGGGTGGAACTCCGGGCAGAGGCGGTGCACCGACGCGATGGCGGTGCGGAGCTGCGCACCCTGGGGGCCGGACAGGTCGAGTCTCCCGCTGAGCGGTCCGTTGGCGGTGGGACGCCGCGCCCGGCCGGCGCCGAGCGGGGCCGCCGCGGGGCGCGCCGGAGCCAGATAGGGGCCACCCTGCGCGGGGACCTCCGGGGACCGGACGGGACCGCGGGCGGCAGGGTGGGGACGCAGCGGCCGGGGCGGGGCGGACACGGAGGACGATGCTGCGTACATGGGCGATACAGATCCCTTCGTGTGCCGACGAGTTGCGACGCCCTCCCGCCCCGGCCTCCGTGGGTGCACCCTGGGGAATGCCTCGTGGCGGCCGGGTCGGGGTGGCGCACTTCTACCTGACACCCCGAGGCCCCTGGCACACCATGTGGCGCACCCTGGCGAACCCTGGCGAATAGTCGCTCAGCAACTGACAGAGGGCTACTGTCAACTCAGCCGAGAACCTGGGGGCTTGACGTGAACGGACAACCCAACACCCGCCTGTCGGACCTCTTCGGCCTCGCCGGCTGGTCCAAGGGCGAACTCGCCAGACTGGTGAACCGGCAGGCGGCAGCGATGGGTCATCCGCAGCTCGCCACCGACACCTCCCGGGTGCGGCGCTGGATCGACATGGGAGAGATCCCGCGCGATCCGGTGCCACGGGTTCTGGCGGTCCTGTTCACCGAGCGTCTCGGCCGTGTCGTGACCATCGAGGACCTCGGTCTGGTCCGGCACGGGCGCGTAGGCAGACAGCGCGGCGCCGGGGGCGTGGAGAACCCGGACGGCGTGCCGTGGGCGCCCGAGCGAACCGCCGCGGTCCTCACCGAATTCACGGGAATGGACCTCATGCTCAACCGACGCGGTGTGGTGGGCGCGGGTGCCGCGCTCGCCGCCGGCTCCGCACTCAGCAGCGCCATGCACGACTGGCTGCAGACCGATCCGACCCTGAAGGCCGACGCCCCCCGTCTCGACGACCCCCTGCACGCCGACCCCGCCGGATTCGACCGCTACGAGGCCGTCCCCATCGGGTCCCAGGAGATCGAGGAGCTGGAGCGCTCGGTCGAGGTGTTCCGCGCCTGGGACGCGTCCCGCGGTGGAGGCCTCCAGCGCAAGGCCGTGGTGGGCCAGTTGAACGAGGTGGGAGGCATGCTCTCCTACCGACACCCCGACCATCTGCAGCGACGCCTGTGGGGCGTCGCCGCCAACCTCGCCGTGCTCGCCGGCTGGATGTCCCACGACGTCGGCCTCGAACCCACCGCCCAGAAGTACTTCGTGATCGCCGCGCACGCGGCCCGCGAGGGGGGCGACCGGCCGCGCGCCGGGGAGGCGCTCTCCCGCGCCGCGCGCCAGATGGTGCACCTGGGCAAGCCGGACGACGCCCTGGACCTGATGAAGCTCGCCAAGTCCGGCTCGGGCGACCAGACCCTGCCGCGCACGCGGGCGATGCTGCACACCATCGAGGCCTGGGCGCAGGCGTCGATGGGCAGGGGCCAGGCGATGCGGCGCACGCTCGGCCGGGCCGAGGACCTGTTCGTCTCCGACAAGGGCGACGTGCCGCCGCCGAGCTGGATGCAGATGTTCGACGAGGCGGACCTGCACGGCATGCAGGCCCTCGCCTACCGCACGCTCGCCGAGCACGACCCGTCGGCCGCGCACGTCGCCCAGCGCCACGCCAAGGAGGCCATCGCCCTGCGCGCCAAGGGCCGCGACCGGTCCACGATCTTCGACTACATCTCGCTGGCGTCGGCGTGCTTCATCGCCGACGACCCTGAGCAGGCCGACCGGTACGCCCGGCTCGCACTGGTGTCGATGGGGTCGAACTCCTCGCACCGCACCTGGGACCGGCTGCGGGAGATGTACCGGCTGACCGCGCAGTACGCGGGCTACCCGAAGATCGAGGACCTGCGCGAGGAGATCAAGCACGCCCTGCCGAAGGCGAAGGGCCGAGGGGGAGGCAGGTGGGCGCAGGCCTGAGACAGCCGCTCCGCCCCGTCGGTACGCCGCCCCGAACCCGGGCGTGCGGTCGCCCGCCGTCCGCGCCGCGGCCGGCTAGGGGGCGACGTGGGCCACGAGCAGGCAGGCGTCGTCCTCACGCGGGGCCTCGCCGCACTCCTCGACCGTGATACGGACACAGTCCTGAGCCGTCCTCGCCTCGGCGAACCGCGGCGCCAGGGCGAGCAGCCGCTCGGTCGCGGCATCTCGGGAACGCCGCGGCACCAGGCCGTCCGTGTACAGCAGGAGGAGGTCACCGGGGCGCAGGGGCTCCTCGGCCTGCTCGTACGCCGCGCCGGACGTCGCACCGAGCAGGACGCCGTCCGGTGGCGTCAGCGCGCGCCCCGTCCCGTCGCGGAACAGCAGCGGGGCGGGGTGTCCGGCCTGCGCCCAGGTCAGCACGTGCCGCTCGGGGTCGTACAGGCAGCACACGGCGCTGCCGAGGGCGGGCTCGGCGGCGGTGTCGAGGAGCTGGTTGAGCCAGCCCATGAGCGGGCCCGGCTGCGTGCCCGCGACGGCCATGCCGCGCACCGCGCCGACCAGCATCGCCATGCCCGAGGTCACCGCGACGCCGTGGCCGGTGAGGTCGCCGACGCTGAGCAGCGTCCGGCCGTCGGCCAGTTCGAGCGCGTCGTACCAGTCGCCGCCGATCAGCGCGCTCGACGACGACGGCAGGTAGTGCGCCGCCAGGTCCAGGGTCTGGGGGCCGCCGCGCGGGAACCGCAGCGAGCCGCGCCACGGCGGCAGCACGGCTTCCTGCAGCTCGACCGCGAGGCGGTGCTCGGTCCGGTCGAGGTGCTGGCGGCGCCGGAGCGAGTCGCGGCTCTCGTGCACCGCGCGCTCGCTGCGGCGCAGTTCGCTGACGTCCCGCAGGACCGCCCACATGGAGGCGGTGGAGCCGTCGGGGGCGAGCACCGGCTCGCCCGTCATGTGGACCTGGCGCTCGCCGCCGTCGGCCCGTACGACGCGGAACTCGCCGTCGATGGGCTTGCCGTCGACCAGGCAGTCCGTGACCATCGCCGTGAGCAGGGCGTGGTCGCCGGGGTGCACGAGCGAGGGCAGTTCGTCGAGGGACAGCGGCGGCGCGGCCGGGTCGCGGCCGAGGATCCGGTACAGCTCGTCGGACCAGCTCGCCTCGTCGGTGAGGAGGTTCCACTCGGCGCTGCCCACGCGGCTCAGCAGCGATTCCTCCGTCGGCTCCGGCCGCGCCGCCCCCTCCCGCGGCGGGTGCGCGCGCGGCGGGCCGTCCCGCAGCTCGGCCAGGTGGCTGTGCAGGTCGTTGAGCTGGTGCACCGCGAGGTCGCAGAGCGCGCGCTGCCACCGGCCCTCGGGGCCGCCGTGGTCGGCCCGGGTCTCGCGCCGCACGGCGTCGACCTCGCCGCGGAGCCGGCGCGTCTGCGTGATCAGCGCGTCGACCGCGCCGCGCTCGGGCGGCTGGGCGGGTCGGTCCGCGAAGACGTGGGACGGCATGGGGACTCCGTAGACGATGCGGTGCGGCCCGACCGGCTCGCGCGGCCGCGCCGGCGGGGCTCGCCGACCGGCTGCGCTGCCGGGGTGCCTTGCTGCTGAGGGGGGCGCGTTGCTGCTGGGGGGTGCGTTCCGACTTACGTAACAACTCTTCGACCGCTACCGACTCTGGCACAGCGGACTCAGGCGCGTAAGGGATTTGGCAACACCCGATGTGGTCGTGCTGGTGGCATATGTCGCCGTCCTGGTGCGCAGGCGGCGGTCTCCGGCCACGGTGACGCGATTCCATGCCTCGGTGCCGTAACACCACGGCCGCCGACCGGCGTGCGGCAGGCATGACCCGCGCCCGGGCACCGGGACGTGCCGGGGCGCGGGGGGACCACGGAGCGCGCGTCTCCGTGGTCCCTGCGCCCGGCGTGCGAAGGGGCGGTGCGGGGCGTCAGCGCGGGACGGGGGAGCGGCGCTGCTCCGCTGCCGCGGGCTTGGGCAGGGTGCAGCCCGGGCGGCTCAGGTCGATCTTGTTGCCGGTCCCGACGCAGGGGACGACGGTGTAGGTCTGCTGCGCGTACCCGATGCTGCGGCGGACGGTGACGTTGCCGTTCTCGTCGACCTCACAGGGGTTGTTGTCGGTGCAGCGCTGCCCGCTCTCGTTGATGGTGTTGTTGACGGCCACGACCTTGCCGGTGGCGTCGTCGATCACCGGGGAGCCGGAGGTGCCCCCGATGACCTGACAGGGCGAGGTGTAGCGGACGGAGTCCTTCCAGGTCCAGCGGCCCTCCTTGAGCCGGTAGGCGAAGCCGTCGATGTTGCACTTGTACATCCGCTTCCAGTAGCCGGAGGCGACGGTGATGGCCCGGCCCGCCTGCGGGTGCGCGGCGTCGAGGTCCAGCGCCTTGATGCCGAAGCGGCTCTCGATGTCGCGGTAGGTGCTGGTCAGCTCGTACAGCGAGAGGTCGGTGTCGGTCATCGTCCCGTACGCGATCTTGCCGGCCCGCACCGTGCCCGCGTTGCCGCCGCTCGCGTTCAGCAGGGTGAAGCTGCGCGAGGACGGCCGGTCGACGATCACCTGGCCCGGGCCCGGGAAGCCGGTCTCCAGGCAGTGGCCGTTGGACAGGACGAGCGCGCGGTCGGTGGGCTGGGAGCTGGGCACGCGGACGACGGAGCCGGAGCAGTTGCTGAGCGCCACGGTGCCGGCGAAGGTCACGGCCTTCGCCTTGGTCCCCGGCGCAGCCGCGGCCGTGGACCGGTCCGTCGCGCGCTGGTCGGCGACGGGGGCCTCGTTGCTGACGGCCGACGCGGGGAGAGCCGTCGCACCGAGGAGCAGCGCGGTGAGGGCCGCGCCGACGAGAGGCTTGTTCATGTGGGGGTCCCCTCTGATGACTGTGTGACCGAAGGTCCTTCGGTTTTGTCATGTGCATCTTTGGGGTAACCCGTCGCCAGGACAAGAGCGCGGAGGGTCAGCGGAGGGTCAAGTGCGCGCGGACGCGGGTCCGTTCCCGTAGGCGCGGGCGCGCCTGGCGTCCGCGTGGGGAAGCGCGCCGGGGGGATGCCACCCGACCGGTCCGGTGGAGTGAGCGGAGAGGGCAGGATTCGAACCTGCGTGGGTGCGGACACCCGACTGAAGCGAACTCCGGTCCCCGATAAGCCACTCCGGGCACCTCTCCCTGGGCCCGGGAGGAAAGGAGGTGCATCCCTTCGTCCCGGTCACATCACCAAGTATCCACCGCGCGCTGACCGTTCGCTGACGGCGCGCTGGAGCTCGTGGGCGCACCCACGGGCCCGGCGCGCCACCTCGTCCGCGCCGCGCGGCTGTCGGTGGTGGTGCGGCGGTCACGCCCGCAGGTAGCGGATCACCGCGAGGACGCGGCGGTTGTGGTCGTGCGAGACGGGCAGCCCCAGCTTGTCGAACACGGCAGCTACATGCTTCTCCACCGTGCCCGCGGAGACCGCGAGCGCCCGGGCGATCGCCGCGTTCGTGCGGCCCTCCGCCATCAGGGTCAGCACCTCGCGCTCCCGCTCGGTCAGCGGCGCGAGCTCCGCCGCGCGGTGGCTCGCCCCGGCGAGCTGGGTGACGACCTCCGGGTCGAGGGCGGTGCCGCCCGCGGCGACGCGCTCCAGGGCGTCGGTGAACTCCGCGACGTTCGCGACCCGGTCCTTCAGCAGGTAGCCCACGCCGGCCGAGCCGTCCGCGAGCAGCCGCGTGGCGTACTTCGTCTCCACGTACTGGGAGAACAGCAGCACTCCGGTGCCCGGGTGCGCGCGGCGGACGTCGACGGCGGCCCGCAGGCCCTCGTCGGTGTGGGTGGGCGGCATCCGGATGTCGACGACGGTGACGTCCGGCCGGTGCTCGGCCACCGCGGCGCGCAGCGCGTCCGCGTCCCCGACGGCGGCGCACACCTCGTGGCCGCGCTCCACGAGCATCTGGGCCAGCAATTCCCGCAGGACGGCGGCGTCCTCGGCGATCACGACACGCATGGCGGCATGGTCTCACGCGTGCAGCGGCAGCTCGACGACGGCCGTCGTCGGCCCGCCCGCCGGGCTGTGCACGGTCAGCCTGCCGTCGACCGGGCGGACCCGCTGGACGAGACCGGCCAGGCCGCTGCCCGCGCCGATCGTCGCGCCGCCCCGGCCGTCGTCGACGATCCGCAGCCGCAGCACGCCGTCGCGGCACTCCTCGACCGTGAGGTCGGCCCGCGTGGCGCCGCTGTGCTTGATCACGTTGGTGAGCAGCTCGGCCGCACAGAAGTACGCGATGGTCTCGATGGCGGGCGTGGGCCGCCGCGGCACGTCGGTGGTCAGCCGGACGGGGACGCTGCTGCGGGCGGCGAGGGTGGCCAGCGCGTCGGGCAGGCCGTCGTCGAGCGCGGGCGGGTGCAGCCCCCGGGCGAGGTCGCGCAGCTCGGTCAGGGCCTCGGTCGCGTTCCGGTGGGCGCCGTCCACGAGCTGCCGTACGCGGGACAGGTCGGCGGGGCCCACGGCGGGCGCGGTGTCCTCGGGGTCCGCCGGGCCGAGGCGCTCCTTGACCATGTCCAGGCTCATGGCGACCGCGACGAGCCGCACCTGCGCGCCGTCGTGCAGGTCGCGCTCCAGGCGGCGCAGCAGCGCCACCGAGTCGTCGACGGCGAGGGCCCGCGTCTCCTCCAGGTCGCGGACCCGGTCGGCGAGCCGGTCCCTGCCCAGCAGTGCGCGCAGCAGCCACCGGTCGGCCTCCACGACCAGGCGCGTCGACCAGGGGGCGAGCAGCAGCAGGGCGAGACCGAGCGCGAGGGCCGCGAACGTCCCGGCGAAGGTGTCCACTTCGAGGCCGCCGACCGGGACGGGCGTGAGCACCGGCATCCCGCCCGCCCCGCCGGAGCCCGGCCGCTGCCCGAACACCGCCCACCGCAGCGGAGCCGTCACGTTCACCAGGCCGGTCAGCCACCACAGCACCGCGTACATCCCGAGCGCGCTCACGGGCAGCTTGACCAGGACGTACGACACCGCCCGCCACCCCGCGCCGTCCCGCAGCCGCGCGTCGAGCCGCCCCAGGAGGCCTCGGCCGACGGGCGGCGGCCCCGGAGGGGGCAGCCGCTCCCCGAGCAGCCGGGACGCCAGGCGCCGGTGGCCCGCGCCCAGCGTCCGCGCGAGCCACACCCCCGCCACCAGGACCAGTACGCCCACGACGGCGCCGACCAGCGACACCGTCAGACCCGCCCCGAGGGCCAGCAGCACCGTCACGACGACACCCCCGGCCAGCCCGACCGGGAAGGCGAGCAGGCAGTACACCGCCTCCCGCAGGGCGCGCAGGGTCAGCGGTGCGCGCAGCAGCGTACGGGCGAGGGAGCGTACCGGGGCGGGAGAGGGGCGGGTGGCGGCCCCGCTGGTGTCGTGCATGGTGATCATTTTCTCGTCGGGCGGCGCGTGGGACCAGCGGCCGCCACGGGCGACAGCGGGGCCCCGGGGGCGCCCCCCCCCGCCGGGGGGGGGCCCCCCCCCCCCGGGGGGGGGGGGGGGGGGGGGGGGCCCCCCCCCCCCCCCCCCCCCCCAGGGGCGGCCCTCTTCAGGCTAGGGCCTCCGCCGCCCCCGCCGGAATGCGGCTTTCCTCCGGCCTGCCCTGAGGTTTTCCCCCAGGAACGCGCCTGGGGGACGCGCCGAACGCCTGCCGTCAGTCGAACTGCCCGGGCACGTAGTCACCCCCGGGCTTGCGCGTGATGACGTTCAGGCGGTTGAAGGCGTTGATGGAGGCGATGGTCGACACCAGGGCGGCGAGCTGGTCCTCGTCGTAGTGCTTGGCCGCGTTCGCCCAGGCCTCGTCCGTGACCCCGCCGGCCGGGTCGGCGATCCGCGTGCCCTGTTCCGTCAGTTCCAGGGCGGCCCGCTCGGCCTCGGTGTAGACCGTGGCCTCACGCCAGGTCGCCAGCAGGTGGAGGCGGACGGCCGACTCCCCGGCACGCGCGGACTCCTTGGTGTGCAGGTCGACGCAGAAGCCGCAGCCGTTGATCTGGCTCGCGCGCAGCGCCACCAGCTCTCGGGTCGTGGCCGGAAGCGACGAGTCCACAAGTGTCCTGCCCGCCGAGACGAGGTGCTTCAGAAAACCGGCCGAGACCGGGTTGGTGAGGAAGTCGAGACGGGGTTCCATGCTGATCTCCTTTGACTGCCCGCGCCGGTGGCGGGTCGGAAAGCGGGGCGCGCACGGGTTCGGCGCGCTCCACAGATCCGACGAGACAGCCCTCCGGAATGTGAGGTGGCGTGTCGACCACGTGTACGTGGGGACCGGCGTACGAGGCACCGCACACAGGTGAGGCACAGTGGTCCCTTCCTCGCGCGAGCGTGCGGAAGACGCCGAAGACCCGGAAGACGCCGAAGACCCGGAAGACGCGGAAGACGCGGAAGACGCGGAAGACGCGGAAACAAGGAGGCAGGAGTGCTGGAGCCGTTCAACCGGGCCCTGGAGCACATCGAGGCGCGTCTCGACGGGCGCGTCGAGGTGGCCGAGCTGGCCCGGATCGCGATGACGTCGGAGTACCACTTCCGGCGGATGTTCTCCGCGCTGGCGGGCATCCCGCTGTCGGAGTACGTCCGGCGCCGCCGGCTGACCGTCGCGGGCGCCGAGGTCCTCGCCGGGGAGCGGACGCTCCTGGAGATCGCGGTGCGCTACGGCTACACCTCGGGCGAGGCGTTCGCGCGCGCGTTCCGCGCCGTGCACGGGGTCGGCCCGGGCGAGGCACGGCGGACCGGCGCGGCCCTGCGCTCCCAGCCCCGTATGTCCTTCCGCCTCGTCGTCGAGGGCAGCGGCAGCATGCGCTACCGAGTCGTGGACAAGGGGGAGTTCCGCGTGGTCGGCAGGAAGGCGAGGGTGCCCCTCGTGCACGAGGGCGTGAACCCGGCGCTCGCCGAGTTCATCCGGGGCACCGGCCAGGAGGCCGCCGGGCGCCTCACCGGGCTCTGCGACCAGGAGCCGCGGGGGATCGTCGGGGTGAGCGACGGCCTCGACCCGAGCCGGGCCGAGGGGACCATGTTCGACTACTACCACGGGGTCGTGACATCGGCCGCCGCGCCGAAGGGGCTGGACCAGCTCACCGTCCCGGCGGGCCCGTGGGCGGTCTTCGAGAACTCCGGCCCGTTCCCGGGGGCCCTGCAGCACCTGTGGCGGGACGTCTTCACGCAGTGGTTCCCGTCCAACCCCTACCGGAGCCGCCCGGGGCCCGAGATGCTGCGCACCCGGCTCTCGCCGGACGGGGCGCGGGCGGACGCCGAGCTGTGGATCCCCGTGGAGCGCGCGACGGGCTGAGCGGGCGGCGGCGCGGGCGGCTCCCGGCCCGGGAGGCCGCCGAGCGGGCTCAGTGGGGGATCGCGTCGATCAGCTCCCGCGCGCCCTGGCGCAGCAGCGTCACCGCCACGGACGTGCCGAGCGTCGCCGGGTCGAGGGGACCGGCCCACTCGTGGGCGTTGAGGACCCGCTTGCCGTCCGGGGTGAAGACGCAGGCGCGCAGGGACAGGTCGCCGCCGGGCTCGCTGCGGGCGTACCCGGCGATCGGCGAGTTGCAGTGCCCCTGGAGCACGTGCAGGAGCATGCGCTCCGCCGTGGCCTCGCGCCAGGCGTCGCGGTCGCCGAGGCCGGTCACCGCCTCGATGGTCGTCACGTCGTCCTCGCGGCACTGCAGGGCGAGAATCCCGGCACCGATCGGCGGGCACATCGTCTCCACCGGCAGCACCTGGGAGATCAGCCCGGTGGCGCCGATCCGTTCGAGGCCGGACACGGCGAGCAGCAGCGCGTCCGCGTCGCCCGCGGCCAGCTTCTCCAGGCGGCGGCCCGCGTTTCCGCGCATCGGCACGCACGTCAGGTGCGGGTGCGAGGCGGCGAGTTGGGCGACACGGCGCACCGACGACGTGCCGATGCGGCTGCCCGGCGGCAGCTCGTCCAGGGTCAGCCCGCCCGGGTGGACGAGCGCGTCGCGGATGTCGTCGCGCTTGAGGAACGCCGCGAACGTCGTGCCCTGCGGCAGCGGCCGGTCCGCCGGCACGTCCTTCACGCAGTGCACCGCCAGGTCGGCCTCGTCGGCGAGCAGCGCCGCGTCGACCTCCTTGGTGAACGCGCCCTTCCCGCCGAGCTGGGCCAGGTCCCCCATCCACCGGTCGCCGGAGGTCGTCACGGGCAGGACTTCGGTACGGATGCCGGGGTACAGCGCCGCGAGTTCCGTGCGCACGCGCTCCACCTGGGCGAGGGCCATGGGGGAGGAGCGGGACACGATGCGGATCAGGTCGGGAGCGGACATGCCGTACACCATAGGCCCTGCCGGGTGCGAATCCGTCACCGGTGCCTCATCCAACTGGGTTACACGCTCCAGGGGTTGACGTCCGCCCCGGGCCCGTGCCCGTCCGCGCGCCACGGCCGGCGTGCGGACGGCCGTGCCCGCTCGTACCGTGAGGACGAGCCCCCGGACCGTCCGGGGCCCGCCCCTTGGAGGCCCCATGACCAGGCCCGACGCCGAGCGCCAGTCCGTCGGGCTCGCCCCGATGGAGCCCGGCCACGCGCCCGCCGTCCTCGCCCTCGGCCGTCAGGTCTACGACACGTCCGTGAAGCCGTACACCTCCTGGTCGCTGTCGGCGATCGCCGGGCACCTGGACGCGGAGGCGCCCGCCTGCTGGGTGGCTCTGGCCGACGGCGCGCTCGCGGGGTTCGTGCTCGGGTCCATGGGGTTCGACCAGCGGGCCGACTGGGGGAACCTGGAGTGGATCGCGACGGCCCCCGCCCACCAGGGCCGCGGTATCGCGAGCCGGCTGGTGCGGGCGTGCTGCGGCACGCTCACCGAGGCGGGCGCCGCCGCCGTCGTCACGGACGTGGAGTCCCGCAACACGGCCTCCGCCGCGCTGATGCGCCGCAACGGCTTCGTGGAGGGCGTGACGGTGACGCTGTTCGTACGGGAGGTGTGAGCGGGCGTGCGGTCCGCGCGCCCGCGGCCTCCTGGGGGACGCGCCCGCTCACATGTGGACCGCGCCGTCGCTCAGGTGCCCGTCCGCGGGGCGGCCCCTGCGGTACAGCACGAACGTCACGACGAGCCCGATGGCGAAGAACAGGGCCGACCACCAGTACGCCGTCTCGTAGCTGCGCATCTGGGCCTCGGCCCGCGCGCCGGAGGTCGGCCTCCGGCCGGAGAGGTAGTGGGAGGCGGCGGTGGTGGCGAGCGTGTTGAGCAGCGCCGTGCCGATGGAACCGCCGACCTGCTGGGTGGTGTTGACCAGCGCGGAGGCGACGCCCGCGTCGTGCGCGGCGATGCCCGAGGTGGCCATGCTCATCGCCGGGGCGAAGATGAGGCCGAGGCCGAGCCCCATGACGAGCAGCGGCGGCAGCACGTGCGCGGCGTAGCCGCTGTCCGTGCCGAGGGCGGTCAGCCAGGCCATGCTCGCCGCCGACAGGCCCATGCCGAGCGGCACGATCGGCTTCGCGCCGAAGCGGGGCACGAGCACGTTGGTGGTCAGCACCGACACCACCACCATCACCGCGACCATCGGCAGGAACGCCAGGCCGGTCTTGATGGGGGAGTAGGCGAGGATCTGCTGCATGTAGTACGTCAGGAACAGGAACACGCCGAACATGCCCGCGCCGGAGATGAACATCGCGAGGAACGACGCCCCGCGGTCCCGGTCGAGCACCACCCGCAGCGGCAGCAGCGGGTGCGCGGCCCGCGTCTGCCACCAGGCGAACAGCGTCACCAGCACGGCACCGATGACCAGGAAGCCCCAGGTCATCCAGTCGCCCCAGGCGTGCGTCTCGGCGTTGGAGAAGCCGTAGACAATGCAGAACAGGCCCGCGGAGACCAGGATCGTGCCGGGCACGTCAAGGCGCGGCCGGTCCGGCGGCGCCCCCGGGTGCAGCAGGCGCGCGCCGCCGAGGATGGCGGCCGCCGCGAAGGCCAGGTTCACGTACAGGCACCAGCGCCAGTCCAGGTACTCCGTCAGGACGCCGCCGAGCAGCAGGCCCACCGCGGCGCCCGAGCCGGCGACGGCGCCGTAGATGCCGAACGCCTTGGCGCGTTCGCGCGGGTCGGTGAACGTGGTGGTCAGCAGCGACAGCGCGGCGGGCGCGAGCAGGGCGCCGAACACGCCCTGCAGCGCGCGGGCGAGGACCAGCATGCCGAAGCTGGTCGCGGCGCCGCCGAGCGCCGAGGCGAGCGCGAACCCGGCGAGGCCCGCGATGAAGACGGCCTTGCGGCCCACCAGGTCCGCGATGCGCCCGCCGAGCAGCAGCAGGCTGCCGAAGGCGAGGGCGTAGGCGGTGACGATCCACTGCCGGTTGCCGTCGCTGAAGTCCAGGTCGCGCTGGGCGGACGGCAGCGCGATGTTCACGATCGTCGCGTCCAGGACCACCATGAGCTGGGCGACGGCGATCACCGCGAGGATCAGCCACCGGTGTTCGTGCTTGCCGCCCGCTCGGTGCGGGTCGTGCGGGGCGGGACGCGCCGCCTCCTGGGGCGTGTGGTCCGCGGCGTCCCCGGGCTCGGGCGTGTGCTCCATGGCGGCCTCCAGACCCCCCGCCTCGAAAAACACCCCTGTCCACGCTAGGCGCCCCGCCCGGCCGCCGCGACCTGGGCGGACGGGGGCGGGGTGCTCGGCGGAAGGGGGGCGACGGCGGGGCGGAGGGCGGTCCGGGCGTCCGGGTGTCCCGCCGGTCAGCTCGCGTCGACGGCTCCGTCCGGTGTCCGCGCGCCGGACGCGGCCTCGCGCTCCGCCGCGGGCTCCGCACACGCCCGGGGGGCCGCCGCCGGGTCCTGCGGTGCCACCGAGTCCTGCGGTGCCACTGGACCCTGCGGTGCCACCGGCTCCTGCGGTGCCGCCGAGTCCTCCCGGCGGTGGGACAGACCGCTCACGAGGGCCGCGAGCGGCTCCACGTACCGCGCCGTCAACGGCCCCGCCACCACCAGGATCAGGACGTACGCCGTCGCCAGCGGGCCGAGCGACGGCTCGATGCCCGCGGAGACCGCGAGGCCCGCGATGACGATGGAGAACTCGCCGCGCGCGACGAGGGCGCCGCCCGCGCGCCAGCGCCCCTTGGCCGAGATCCCGGCGCGGCGCGCCGCCCAGTACCCGGTGGCGATCTTCGTGCACGCGGTGACGACGGCCAGCGCCAGCGCGGGCAGCAGCACCGGCGGGATGCTCGCCGGGTCGGTGTGCAGCCCGAAAAAGACGAAGAACACGGCGGCGAACAGGTCGCGCAGCGGCGCGAGCAGCGTGTGCGCGCCCTCCGCGGCCTCGCCCGACAGCGCGATGCCGACGAGGAAGGCGCCGACGGCGGCCGACACCTGGAGCTGCTGGGCGATGCCCGCCACGAGGATGGTCAGACCGAGGACCACCAGGAGCAGCTTCTCCGGGTCGTCGCTGGAGACGAACCGCGAGATGAGACGCCCGTAGCGGACGGCGACGAACAGCACCGCCCCCGCGGCGCCCAGGGCGATCGCCAGCGTGAGGCTGCCCGCGGCCCACCCGACCCCGGCCAGGAGTGCCGTGATGATGGGCAGGTACACGGCCATGGCGAGGTCCTCGAGGACGAGGATGCTCAGGATCACCGGTGTCTCCCGGTTGCCGAGCCGCCCGAGGTCGCCGAGGACCTTGGCGATGACGCCGGACGACGAGATCCAGGTGACCCCGGCGAGGACCACCGCTGCGACCGGCCCCCACCCCATGAGGAGGGCCGCGGCGGCGCCCGGCACCGCGTTGAGCGCGCAGTCGACGATCCCGGCCGGGTACTGCGTCTTCAGATTGCTGACGAGGTCGCTGGCCGTGTACTCCAGGCCGAGCATGAGCAGCAGCAGGATGACGCCGATCTCGGCGCCGATGGCGACGAACTCCTCGCTGGTCCCGAGCGGCAGCAGGCCGCCCGTGCCGAACGCGAGACCGGCCAGCAGGTACAGCGGGATGGGGGAGAACTGGAACCGCCCGGCGAGGCGCCCGAGCAGACCGAGCGCGAGGATGATCGCGCCGAACTCGATCAGGAGGACAGCGGAGTGCACGCGCTCACTCCCTGCCGAGTATCGCCGCGGCGCTCTCCACGCCCTCGCGGGTGCCGATCACGATGAGCGTGTCGCCGCCCGCGAGCCGGAAGTCCGGCGCCGGCGAGGGAATGGCCTCGGCCCGGCGCAGCACCGCCACCACCGACGCGCCGGTCTCGGTGCGCAGCCGGGTGTCGCCGAGCAGCCGCCCGTTCCAGTGCGAGGTCCCGGCGACCTCGATGCGCTCGGCGACCAGGCCCAGGTCGGTGGTGTGCAGCAGCGTGGAGCACTGCGGCGCGGGCAGCAGCGCGTCCGCGAGGGCGGCGGCGTCACCGGAGGACAGCCGCAGCGACAGGGCGCACGCGTCCGGGTCGTCGGACCGGTAGGCGCTGAGCGTGCGCCCGCCGTCCCGGTGCGCCACGACGGAGAGGCGGCGCTGCTCACGGGTGGTGAGGTCGTAGCGCGTGCCGATGCCGGGCAACGGGGTGCGGCTCAAACGTGAAGTGGACACAGCTCTCCCTCGGTGCTGATGGGGTTGATGGGCGACTTCGTGTTCATGCCACCCTATCGTCCGGATTTTGCCGCTCCTTGGTGGTGCCGGAGCCGGGGTGACGCTAAGAGCCCTCCGCGGGCCGGAGGGGCTGTCTCCCGGGCGCCGGTGTCCGGGCGGGAGGAGGCGCTCTCCTGGGCGCCGATGCCCAGGGCCGGAGGTGACGATTCCCCGGGCGCCGGCGCCGCCGAGGGGGCGCGCGGAGGCGGAGCCGCCGTTCAGGCGTCGGCCGACACCACGCTGTCGTACGGTTCCGCGGCGACGACCAGGACGCCCCGCTCCCCGCCGACCGGCAGGGAGGCGCGGCGGATCAGCGGCTCCCACTCCTCGGGCCAGAGCGTGGCCGCGTCCCACCTGATGCCCCCCAGTTGCACGCCGTCCAGCCGTGCGGCCCGCAGATCGGCGCCCACGAAGTCCGTGCAGGCCCGCTCCACCTCCGCGACCGAGCGCCGCAGCGCCACCGCCTGTTCGTACGCGTCCGCCACGTCGTCCACCAGGTCCTGCGCCACGACCCCGGCGCCCGGCGAGGGACCGGACCTGACCGCGTCCGCCAGGCAAGGGGCGAACTCCTCGTCGAGCAGCAGCCGCACGTCCCGTACGGAACGGACGAGGTGCTCCGCCCCCGGCGCGAGGAACTCCTCCACGGCGGTCAGGTAGTCGCTGCCGATCACGGGGGCCGGACGGCGCCGCGGCGCGGGCGGCAGCCGGACCCGCGCGAGGTGGACGCGGAGCCGGCTCGCGGCGGCGAGCGCCGCGACAGGGGGCACGTCCGCGTCCAGGGTCTCCGCCAGCCGGCTCGCCTGTCGAAGGGCGGCCTGCAGTGACTCCAGGAGCCCTCCGGGGCAGAGGGCGCGGGCGACTTCCAGCGCCTCCAGGCGGTACTTCAGGCGCACGGCCGCGGGCCGCCGCATCAGGGCGCCGCCCGCGTCCGACCCGGGCCCCCGCTCCGTCCGCGGCTGCTCGGCGGCCGCCTCGCGCGCCAGCCGCGCGGTGACGGCGAGCCCGGACTGCCGGTGCGCGGTGGCCAGCATCCGGTCCAGGGCGAGGTCCGGGTCGCGGAGCTCGGGCAGACCGCCCTGGCCCATGAGCCGGTCGTGGACGGCGATACCGACGCGGTGGTGCGCCGCCGCCAGAACGCCGTCCAGCACCCGCTCGGCCACCCCGGCGGCGTCGTGACCGGTGACCGCCTTGGTGCCGTGGCCGGTGGCTGCCCCGGCGTCGCGGCCGGTGACCGCCCCGGTGTCGTGACCAGTGGCTGCCCCGGCGTCGTGGCCCGTGTCCACCGCAGGCGTGTGACTAATGTCCACCGTGGCCGCGTGACCGGTATCCATCGCGGCCTCGCGTCCGGCCCCGTACGCACCTTGCCCCCCGCTCACGGCCTGCGCACCCCCGTCCCGGCCCATCACTGCCGCTCCCCGCGGACGTCCCGCCGCTCGTCCTCGCGTACGTGACCCTGCTCGTGCTCGTGGTCGTAGTTCTGGCCCCCGTCCCGGTCGCGGTCCCGGTTCAGGGCCTGGCCCTGCTGGTGGCCCGCGGCCCGCCGGGGTCGAGGCGGGCCCTGCTGTTCCCGGCAGGCGTCCCGCCCGTCCTCGCGTACGTCGTCCACGCCGCCGCCCTCCAGGCCGAGGCCCACGCGCAGTGCCGCCCGTGCCCGCGCGAGGTTCTGCCGTACGGCGGCCTGCGTCGTTCCCATCGCGCGGGCGCTCTCCTGTGTGGTGAAGCCGTCCAGGTGCCAGGCCATGGCGGCCCGTTGCTTGGCGGGCAGCCGCAGCAGCAGGGCCGTGACGCGCCGGGCCTCCTCGCCGAGCTCCGCCGCGTGCGCGGGCGTCTGCCACCGTACGAGCGCGCGAGGCTCCGGCGGCTCGGCGCAGCTGTCCTCCAGGCGGACCTGCTGCGCCACCCACGAACGCCAGGCCACCGTGCGCAGCCACGCCTTGGGGTAGCGGATGGCCACGCCCGGCGCGCACATCTGCGTGAACGCGTCCTGCGCGGCGTCCTGGGCCTCGTTCCAGGACGCGCCGTGCAGCAGCAGGAACCGCACCAGCGCCGGGTACTCCGTCTCGTGCAGCTCCTCGGCCAGGTCGCGGCCCGGCAGCGCCGCCGTGTCGGCCTCCAGCGGCCGTGGCGGGCTCAGCTCAGCGCTCGTCGCCTCCTCCACGGCGGCCACCCCCGATCCCGGGGGCCACGGCCGCGGTGCCGGCGGCCGTGCCGGCCGCGGCCGCCGCGGACGCGTGGTGCGCCGTGGCCACGACCCGTACCCGACGGCCGTCGTGGGTCTCCCGCAGCGACGCCCACGGGGCGGCGCAGCGCACCCGCTCGGTCAGGGCCTCATGGGTGATGCGCGCCAGCTCCACCTCCCTGCCGCGCCACTCGCGGACCGTCCTCACCACGCCGCTGACGACACTCACGACCACCGTCGCCACTGCCCCGGCCACCACAGGATCCACCCGTGCGCCCCTTCCCGTCGCCGCGCCGCGCACTCGCGCGGCACTCCCGTCCAACAGTGGTGTCGTAGCGGGGAGTTGTGACATGGCGCTGGTCGCGGGACGTTCCGGCACGCGGGACCTTCCGGCACACGCGAGAGCGGCGCCCCGGTGCGTGTCGGGACGCCGCTCTCGCGTGTGCCGGGGGTCAGAGGGCTCCGGTCCCCTTCTTGGCGCCGGTGACCTTGGACGCGGCCGAGGTGGCGTCGGTGTCCTTCAGTTTCTTGGCGAGGTGGTGGACGGTGGTGACGACCTGCTTGGTGTTCTGGCCGCCGACGGCGTCCAGCGGGGTCTTGTTGCCGGTGATGGCCGGCCTCACCGACTGCTCACCGCCGCCCAGCGGCCCGGCGGCGGCAGCGGGGGACACGGCTCCGAGGGCCATCGCGACACCGGCGAAACCGGCGGCGGCCTTGGCGATCTTCACGGTCGTTCTTCCTTCCCGGCAAGGGCGGCCTGCGGAACGCGACGGGCATGCCGTCGGGGGCGTCGCGGTCGGACGCTCATCTCGCCCTGCCGCAACCCGTAACCGCTCCTGGGCCGGAAAGGTGACCAGGCGTCACTCGTTCGGCTGTGCCGCACCGCCAAGCGTTTTGTAGGAGCTGACGACGTACCGCGCCTCGTCGTCGACCGCGTTCCTGTCCCAGTCCAGGGTGATGCGCGCCGGGTGCCCGTCGGCCGCGTACGCGGCCTCGGCCGTGTGCGCCTTGTCGCGCCGCGCCTGCGCCAGTTCGCGCACCAGGTCCCCCAGGGTGGGTACGCGGTCGGGCCTGTCCCGCACGAACCGGCGGGCGCTGTCGTCCAGGCCGACCGCCTCGACCACCTCCCCGTCGCGGACCGTCACCCGGAACGTGCCCAGCAGCGCCCGTTCGCCCTCGCTGGAGGTGAGCGTGTAGGTGTACGCCGACGGCTCCTTCCAGGCGGGCGGGCCCGGCGTGGTGAGCGCCGTGGGAGCCGACGCGGCGACCTCGGCGGAGGAGCCGTCGCCACAGGCCGCGGCGGCCCACAGGGAACTCCCGGCCAACAGCGCCACGGCCCAGCGCCGGGCGCGGCACCGGCGGTGGGTGCGGGAACCAGGGGAACCACGGAAGGCGCGTACGGCGGTCATGCCGGTCCTTTCGACGACGGATACGTCTATGACGTGGCGGGAGTCCGGAACGTTCGAACTCCTGGCCCCGGCTCCTGATCCCCCGGCCCCGCGCCCCGGGCACGGCGGTGTGCGGCGGCGGAGCGCAGGAGTTCGAAGCGGTTATCGGTCATTTGCTTGGCGGAATGCGGTTGTTTCAGGGGAGTTGGCGGGGCCCCGTCCGGAGCTGGTTAGGATCACGGCGTGGTTACGGCTTGGTCACCCCGGCGCATAGCGCGGGCCCGTGCTGCCGGCAGTCCGCTGCTGCGGTTGCTGGCCTTCGGCGTGCTGCTGTTCGGCGTCGCCCTCGCACACGGCGCGAGCGCCGAGACCGCCCAAGGCCACGTGGTCACCAGCGCGGTGTCCGTGCCGGGCACGTCAGAGGCCGCGCCGCAGGCCGACGTACAGCGAGTCGATGTGCAGCGAGTCGATGTGCAGCGAATCGACGTACAGCAAGCCAACGTGCGGCAAGCCGTCGTGCAGCGAGTCGAAGCACAGGATGGCGGCGGCGCGCAGCAAGGCGACGCCCTGCGAGCCGAGACACCGGAAGCCCGCGTGCCGGACACCGGCACCGGAACCACCGTGTCACTGGGTGCGGCCGACGACCGGCACGGGACCCCGGGCCCTGCGCACCCCGGCGAGCAGTGTGCCTCCGGGCAGCCGGTACAGGGGTCCGCGTCGGCGCCGCCGTGCCTCGCGCCCTCCGTAGGGCGGCCCGACACCTCCGGACAGCGCCCGGCCGGGCGGGGCCCCGGCGGTGCGGAAGGCGCCGCGACGTCCTCGGCGGGCCTCAAGTCGTCCGTGGTGCAGCAGGTTTAGAGCCTTCCGTCCGGCGTCCTGCCCTACTCCGCCTCTGTAGCGAAGCGGTGGGTGCGGGCCGCCGGACCGCGCAGGCGCCGCCCCCCACACCCGATCCACGTCTGTCGTCGCCTCCGCGAGAGGCTGCCGCCCTCGAAAACCCCTCCAGGACCACACGAGCCGTGAGGGGCCCCGAGGAGTCCGCGGGAGCCCTCCTCGTGCGGGCCGACGACCGGAGAACCCGTGTCCGTACCCCTCCGCCCGCCCCTTTGTCTGCCCGTCGGTCAGCCCGTCGGTCGGTCCGTCCGTCTGCCCGTCCGCTCCCCATGGCGCTCCCCGTGGGCGCGGCGGTTCGCCGCGTTCGTGCGCGGCGCCCTGCTCACCGTCATGGCGCTGTGCGCCCTGGCGCACGGGCCGTTGGAGGAGAACCGCGGGCCCGTCCCGCCGCCCCTCACCGCCACGGCCGCCCCCTCCCCCTCGGGGGACGCCGAACCCCACCGCCCCCATCAGCACCACGGAGCCGAGGAGTGCGCCCCGGACGGGCCCCTGCGCCCGCCTGCCGCCCCGGCGGCGGAGCACGCGCCCGCCGGGGCCGGAGCGGCGGCATCGGCTGCCACCGTCGTGGTCCTCCGCCGGCCGCGACCCCGGCGTGCGTACCAGTGCCGAAGAGCGCGGACCGGCCGTGCCGCGCTCGCCCGCACGGCCCGGTGGCGCATCTAGACCGCTCGCCCGCGGCCGCGACAGCGGCCGCCGCGCACGCGCCTCCGCGACGGGTCGCCCGTCCGCCGCGGGGCCGCGACGCGAGATGAACACGCACCGCGCATTCGTCGAGCGAGAGCGAAAAGAGAAGCAGTCGATGCAGTCACCGATGAACACCGCCAGGCCTGCCGACCGTTCCGCGCCGTCGGCCTTCCCCGTCCCGTCCGCCCCCGTCCCGTCCGCCCCCGTACCGTCCGTCCCGGTCCCGCCCCTCCCGGTCCCGTCCGTCCCGGCCCCGTCGGTCCCCTGTGCACCCCCGACGTCCCCCGCCCCTGCCGACCCCCCGGTGCCCTCCGCCCTGGCGGCACTCGTGGGCAACACGCCCCTGCTGCGCGTGTCCGAGCCCCTCGCCCCGGCCGGCCGCGGCTTCTGGGCCAAGCTGGAAGGGTTCAACCCCGGGGGCATCAAGGACCGCCCCGGCCTGCACATGGTCGCGCGCGCCCGGGCCCGGGGCGAGCTGCGCCCGGGCGGGCGGATCATCGAGTCCACCAGCGGCACCCTCGGCCTCGGGCTGGCCCTGGCCGGCATGGCGTACGGGCACCCCGTCACCCTGGTCACCGACCCCGGACTCGAACCCTCCATGACCCGTCTGCTCCGCGCCTACGGAGCGCGGGTCGACATCGTCACCGAGGCCCACCCCACCGGCGGCTGGCAGCAGGCCCGCCGCGAGCGCGTCACCGAACTCCTCGCCGCCCACCCCGGCTCCTGGTGCCCGGACCAGTACCACAACCCCGACAACACCAGCGCGTACACCCCGCTGGCGCTCGAACTGGGCGCCCAGCTCGGCCACATCGACGTGCTCGTGTGCAGCGTCGGCACCGGCGGGCACTCCGCGGGCGTCGGCCGCGTGCTGCGCCAGCTCCACCCCGCCGTCGAGATCGTGGGCGTCGACACCATCGGCTCGACCATCTTCGGCCAGCCCGCCCGGACCCGGCTGATGCGGGGCCTCGGCTCCAGCATCTACCCGCGCAACGTCGCCTACGACACCTTCAGCGAAGTCCACTGGGTCGCCCCGCACGAGGCGGTGTGGACCTGCCGCCGGCTCGCCGCGTCCCACTACGCCACCGGCGGCTGGAGCGTGGGCGCCGTCGCGCTCGTCGCGGGCTGGCTCGCCCGCACCCGGCCCGCCGCCACCCGTGTCGCGGCCGTCTTCCCGGACGGCCCCCAGCGCTACCTGAGCACGGTCTACGACGACGACTACTGCGCGCGCCACGGCCTGCTCGACGCGCCGCCGCCCGCCGAACCGGACGTCATCGGCCGCCCGGACGAGAAGGAGGTGCACCGCTGGACCCGGTGCGCCGACGTCGTCGACCCGCTCACCCTGCCCGGCACCGCCGCCCCGGAGGCGGCCCGGTGAAGGGCACCCTCGGCACCCTCGGCCAGCTGCGGTCCTACGAGCGCAGCGTCCAGCTCCTGATGGTGAACCAGTTCACCATCAACCTCGGCTTCTACATGCTGATGCCCTACCTCGCCGCCCACCTGTCCGGGACGCTCGGCCTCGCCGGCTGGCTCGTCGGACTCGTCCTCGGGGTCCGCAACTTCAGCCAGCAGGGCATGTTCCTCGTCGGCGGCACCCTCGCCGACCGGTTCGGCTACAAGCCCCTGATCGTCGCCGGCTGCGTCCTGCGGACCCTGGGCTTCGCGACGCTCGGCCTGGTCGGCTCGCTGCCCGCGCTGCTCGCCGCCTCCGCGGCGACCGGCCTCGCCGGCGCGCTGTTCAACCCCGCCGTGCGCGCCTACCTCGCGGCGGACGCGGGGGAGCGCAGGGTCGAGGCGTTCGCCCTGTTCAACGTCTTCTACCAGGCCGGAATCCTGCTGGGGCCGCTGGTGGGCATGGTGCTCACCGGGGTGGACTTCCGGGTCACCTGCCTGGTGTCGGCGGGGATCTTCGCGCTGCTGTCCGTGGTGCAGATCCGCGCCCTGCCCGCCCGCGGGGGACGGAAGGCCGACCAGGGCACGGGGGAGCGGATCCTCGCCCAGTGGCGGGGCATCCTCGCCAACCGCCCGTTCCTGCTGTTCGCCACCGCCATGATCGGCTCGTACGTCCTGACCTTCCAGGTCTACCTGGCGCTGCCCCTGGACGTGCGCAGGCTCGGCGGGGACGGGCGGTTCGGCACCGTGGCCGTGGCCGTGCTCTTCGCCGTCAGCGGGCTGAGCACCATCGTCGGCCAGACGCGGGTCACCGCCTGGTGCAAGGCCCGCTACGAACCCGGGCAGGCCCTCGTCCGGGGCCTGGCCGTCATGGGCCTGGCCTTCGTGCCGCTGCTGCTCGCCACCGCGGTGCCCGTGCCCGCCCCCGGCCCGGGACTCTGGCTGCTCGCCGCGGTGCCGCCGACGCTCGCCGCGCTGCTCCTGGCCGTGGGCACGATGATCGCGTACCCGTTCGAGATGGACACCATCGTCCGCCTCTGCGGCGACCGTCTCGTCGCCACGCACTACGGCCTGTACAACACCGTCTGCGGAGTCGGCATCACGCTCGGGAACCTCCTCACCGGAGCGGCCCTGGACGCCGCCCGCGAGGCGGGCGTGCCCGCGCTGCCCTGGGCCGCGCTGCTCGCCCTCGGCCTCGCCTGCGCGGCCGCGCTGCACGGCCTGCACCGCAGCGGCCGGTTGGCGTCACCCGCGCCCCGGCCCGCGGCGGTCTGACCCGCTGATCCGTGGGGGACAGGGGCAGGCGTCACCCGGCGCCTGCCCCGGCCGCCACCCGGCGTTTGCAACGCCGCGGGTCCTGGGCCTGTCGTGCCGCCCACGCCCTCAGGAACCGTCGGAGCCTTCCGACCTGCCGGAGCCTTCGGGACCGTCGGAGCCCTCGCCGCCGTTCCGGGCGCCGTACTGCTCGAGGACCGTCTCCACCGTGTCCGCGTCCTGCGGCCGCTTGTCCTCCCGGTACCGCACCACCCGCGCGAACCGCAGGGCCACCCCGGCCGGATAGCGCGTGGACCGCTGCAGGCCGTCGTAGGCGATCTCGACCACCAGCTCCGGGCGGACGGTCACCACGGAGCCGTCGTCATCGACGGCCAGCTCCCGCAGCCGCTCGGTCTGCCAGGCGAGGAGCGCGTCCGTCAGGCCCTTGAAGGTCTTGCCGAGCATGGCGTACGTGCCGTCGCCGCGGCGTGCCCCCAGGTGGAGGTTGGACAGCTTGCCGGTGCGGCGCCCGTGCCCCCACTCGGCGGCGAGCACCACCAGGTCCAGCGTGTGCACGGGCTTGACCTTCAGCCACGACGCGCCCCGGCGGCCCGCGCTGTACGGCGCGTCGAGGCCCTTGAGGACGACGCCCTCGTGGCCGCGCGCCAGCGTCGCGGCGAAGAAGTCGTCGGCGGCGCGGCGGGCCGCCTCGTCGGCGGGGCCGTCGACGACGAGGCGGCGCACCCGCATCGGCTCGGGCACGAGCCGCGCGAGCGCCGCGTGCCGCTCGTGCAGCGGCAGGTCGAGCAGGTCCCGGTCGTCGACGGACAGCACGTCGAAGAAGACGGGGGAGACGGGCAGTCCGGCCGCGGCGGCGGCCACGTCGAGGCGGGAGCCGACACGCCCGGCGATCTCCTGGAAGGAGCGGGGCCGCCCGGCGGCGTCCAGCGCGATGACCTCGCCGTCGAGGATGAACCGGCCGCCCGCCATCTCCCGCGCCGCGGCGGTGACTTCCGGCAGGCGGTCCGTGATGTCGTCCAGGGTGCGCGTGTACACGCGTACGTCGTCCGCGTCCCGGTGCACCTGGACGCGGATGCCGTCCAGCTTCTCCTCCACCGCGCACGGGCCGAGCTTGTCGAGCCCCTCACCGACCGTCGCCGCGCTGTGCGCCAGCATCGGCTGCACGGGCCGGCCCACGGTCAGCCGGAAGTCCGCCAGCGCGTCCGGCCCCCGCTCCAGGAGGGCGCGCGCGACCGGCGTCAGCTCGCCCGCCAGCATCACCGCCCGCCGTACGTCCGCCGCGGGCGCCCCGGTGGCCTGCGCGAGCCCCTCCGCGGCCAGCGCGTCCAGGGCCCCCTGCCGCACCTCCCCGCTCAGCAGGCCGATCAGGAACCGCTGCTCGTCCGCCGTGGCCGCGCCCAGCAACTCCTGGACCAGGCGTCGCCGTTCGGCCTGCGCCCCGGCGCCCGCCACCGCCGCGAGCGCGGTGAGCGCGGCGTGGACGTCCCGCACCGCGAGCGTCGGCGCGGCCGCCGGGGCGACGGGATCCTTCAGCGCGTTCCAGCCCACGCCGATCCGGCCCTGCGGCAGCCGCCCCGCCAGGTACGGGATGACGACCGGTACGTCGGCGGGCTCCGCGGCGCGGAACAGCTCGGCGAGCAGCGCGGTCTTGCGCGACCGCGCCGCGGTCGCCGCCACTCCCTTGGAGACCTCCGCGACCCGGGCGAACAACATGCGGCCATCCTGCCCCGTGCGGCACGGTCCCGCACCGCGGGCCGATCTTTCCGGGTGCCGCCCGCGGGGGTGTGTCAGCGCGGGACGACGCCGCGTACGACACCCAGGTCCACCAGGTCCTCCGGGCGTACCCGCAGTTCGTCGGCGAGGGCCGGGGCGTCCGCGCGGGGGCGCTTGAGGATGGCGGCCGCCGCCTCGGGGGCGATCACCGAGAAGTAGCTGTCCGGCGTCGCCCAGGTGCGGCCGGGCGCGGCGAGGGCGAGCGCCCCGCCCGAGCCGCCCTCGCCGACGACCAGGCTGGTGACGGGCACCCGCGCGGCGGCGACGGCCGCGAAGACGTCCGCGATCGCGGCCCCGGCGCCCGCCCGCTCGGCCATCGCGTCGTTCGCGGCCCCCGGCGTGTCGATCAGCGTGAGCACGGGCACGGAGAGGCGGTCGGCCAGGCGGATGAGGCGGGCCGCGGTCCGGTAGCCGGCGGGCCGTGTCGGGGTGCCGCACTGGGCCACGTAGGCGACGGAGCGGCCCTCGCGCAGCCCGAAACCGCACAGCAGGCCCGCGTCCGTGCCGCCGCAGCGGTCCCCGCTGACGGGCTCGCGCGAGGCGAAGTAGGCGTCGAGGTAGGCCGCGGCGCGGGGCCGTTCCGGCGCGCGGGCCCGGCGCACCGCCTCCCAGCCCGTGCCGGACGGCCGGGTGTCCCCGAGCGCGCGCGGCGGCGCGGCGGGCCCCGCGGCGGGCGAGGTGAGCAGCCGCAGCCAGTGCCCGAGGCGCGGACGCAGCTCGTGCGGCGGCACGACCGCGTCGACGGCACCCGCCGCGAGCTGGTCCTCCGCTGTGTACGCCGCCGGGTCCGCGTCCGGCGGCCGCACCCGCGACCCCGCGAAGCCGACCTGCGCGCCGGGCAGCGCGAGCACCACGTCGGCGCCCGCGCCGAGGGTGGCCCAGCCGCCGCCTGTCGTCGGGTCGCGCAGGACGGCGACCTGCGCCAGTCCCGCCGCGCGGTGGAGCGCCGCCTGGGCCGCCACGCGCTGGAGCTGGGACAGGGCCCGCATGCCTTCCTGCATGCGGCTGCCGCCGGTGGCGACGAGCGAGACGAGCGGCAGCCGGTGCGCGCGGGCCGCCGCGTACGCCGCTTCGAGGCGGTCGCCCGTCCGCTCGCCGAGCGAGCCGCCCAGGTAGCCGAACTCGAAGGAGACGAGGACGGCGCGCACGCCCCCCACGACCGCCGTGCCGCACACCACGGACTCCGTCTCCCCGGTGCGCTCGGCCGCCGCGGCCCGCGCGGCGCCGTACCCCGACCAGCCCAGCGGCCCGTCGGGGAGCGCTCGCCCGGGCGGCTCCGGGAACTCGGTGAAGTCGGCGGTGACGGCGGCGACGGCCTCGCGCGCGGAGACACGTCCGGCGGCGCTGGACGGCTGAGGAGTGGACACGCCTCGTACTCCTACCCGATCTTCCGTGCCCCGTCGAGATCGCCCAGGCCCGGTGACGGGTGAGCACGGGCCCGCGGCGGGGACGCCGGACATGACAGGGCACTCCTGTACCGCTGTGGGCGGTTTGGGAGAGTTCGAAAGCCTAAGTCGCTGTTGCCGCAAATCTCCTGGGTAAGTGACACAGGTCACGGCAATCTCTTCATGCGCGTCCGTAATCAGGGCACCCGCTACGAGGTCGTAGGGGTAAGGAAACAGCAGAAGTGGAGCCCGGCCATGCCCGTCACGCTCAAGCAGTCCGCACGCGCCCGTCTCGTCACGCCGGAAGGCCGGGAGCGCCCGATTCCGGTGACGCTGCGCTACACGGCGTCGGACCCGTTCGCGGTGCAGGTCACCTTCCCGCCCGAGGTGTCCCTGGACGGTGACGAGGTCCACTGGGTCTTCGCCCGCCGCCTCCTGGAGGAGGGCCTGACCGCCCCGGCGGGCACCGGGGACGTGCACGTCTGGCCGTGCGGGCGGGCGCGGACGGTCCTGGAGTTCCACGCCCCGGACGGCCTGGCGCTCGTGCAGTTCGACCGGGCCGTGCTGCGGCGCTTCCTCTCGCGGTCGTACGCCGTGGTGGGCCCGGACGGCGAGGAGGCGGGCCTCGACCTGGACCGGGAGCTCACCGAACTGCTCGGCGGCGTGTGACGGGCGCGGGATCCGGCCGCCCCGGATCCCGGTGGGCTCCCCCTGCGCGTCCCCTACGCGTGCAACAGGTTAGGCTTCCCTAACTCGATCACGTGCGTCCTGTTCCACGTGAGACGGGCGTACGAGGATCTCAGGGGAGGAGACCGGAGTGGGGCATGGCTGGGAAGGCGTCGTCCTCAAGCTGTTCCGCGGCAAGGACTTCCGGTTCACGGTGACCGGTGCCGAGGACGTGACGGACCACTACCGCCGCGTTCATCTCACCGACGGCGGCATGCTCGCGCAGACCGGCGTGCACCCCACCATGTGGGTGCGCCTGTGGTTCGACAACGGGGGCAGGCCGCATCAGCGCGCCTACACCCTCGTCGCCCCCGACCCCGATGCGGGCACGTTCAGCCTGGAGTTCGCGCTGCACGACGGCCGCGCGAGCGAGTGGGCACGCACGGCCAAACCCGGCGACACCATCGAGGCGACCGTGCAGGGCACCGGCTTCACGGCGCCCGAGCCGGTGCCGTCCCGCCTCCTCGTCGTGGGCGACCCCGCGTCGCTGCCCGCGATCAACTCCCTGCTCGCCGCGGTGCCGGGCGTACCGGCCACGATCTGGTTCGAGACGCAGCAGCCCTCCGACCGCGACCTGCCGCTGCACACCGACCCGGCGCTGCACGAGGTGCACCGGATCGAGCGCCGCGCCGCCGGGGCCGACCTGGTCGAGCGGGCGAAGGCGGGCCTTGCCGCGGCCGTGGACGCCGCACCGGACGCGTACGTGTGGATCACCTGCGACACGGCCACCACTCGCGCCCTGGCCGCCTACGTCCGCAAGGAACTGGGCCTGCCGAAGAGCCGCGTGCACGCGCTCGGCTACTGGCGCCCGGAGCGCGGCTGAGACGACCGCCGCTCCGCCGCGTCGCCGCCGAGCGGCTCGCCCCCCGCGCCGAGGACGGCGAGGCCCGGCCGCCGGGCCGCCGGGGCCGCACGCCGCCGGGCGATCACCGCGCACCCCGCGAGCAGCACCGCCGCGCCCGTGCCGCCCAGGACGATGGCCAGCCAGTCCGAGCCGCCGGAGCCGGGCGGCGGCACGAGCGCGCCGGTCCCCGCGGGCCGGGCCTGGTCCGGCGCCGTCCGCGGCCTCGCCGGGAGCAGCGAACCCACCGGCCGTACGCGGCCCATGGCCTCGAAGCCCCAGTCGAGCAGCAGCCTGGCCTCCTCGTACACGGTCTCCAGCCCGCCGTTCTGCGGGTTCATCACCGTCACCACGAGGGTCTGCGCGCCCCGGTGCGCGGCGGCGATGAGGGTGCTCCCGGCGCGGCTGGTGTAGCCGTTCTTGACGCCGATCAGGCCGGGGTAGCGGGCCACGCCGCCCGCGCCGGTGAGCAGCCGGTTGGTGTTCCGGATCGGGTACGACCAGCCGCCCGCCGGGAAGGAGGCGAGCGCCGTCGAGCAGTAGCGGGCGAACTGCGGGTCCGCGAGGCCCGCCCGGCCGAACACCGCCAGGTCGTACGCGGACGACACCTGCCCCGGTGCGTCGTAGCCGTCGGGGGAGACCACCCGGGTGTCGCGGGCGCCGAGGGCGCGGGCCTTGGCACGCATCTGCCGGAGCGTGCGGTCCATGCCGCCGTTCATCGCGGTGAGCACGTGCACCGCGTCGTTGCCGGAGCTGAGGAACACCCCCCGCCACAGGTCGGCCACGCGGTAGCTGCGCCCGGCGGCCACGCCCACCAGGCTGCTGCCGCCGCCGACACGCGCCAGATCCGCCTCCGTGACCCGGTGCCGCGCGTCGGGGTGCAGCCGGGGCAGCGCCGCGAGCGCGAACAGGGCCTTGAGCGTGGAGGCGGGCGGCAGGCGGCGGTGCGCGTCGCGCGCGGCAAGGACCTCGCCCGTCCGGGCGTCGGCCACCACCCACGACAGGGCGGACACCTCACCCGGCAGCGCCGGGGCGCCGACGCCGGGGCGCACCTGCGTACCGGGCCGGTCGAGCAGGGTCGAGGAGTACGAGGGGCGCCGCTCGGGCGGTGACGGCTCGGCGCCCGCGGCCGTGCCGGTGAGGCAGAGCAGCGCCCCCGTGGTGAGGGCCGTCGTACGGACAGCCGTACGGACGAAGGCGCAGCGCAGAGAGGGCGGCAGGAGTCTGAGGGCCATTCAGCCACCGTAGGAGCGGGCCCCGGAGCGCGCAGATCGGCGTGGCCCGCCCGGGGCCGTACGGTGCCCGCGGCTCCCCCACTCGGGCGGTACGGGCCGCTCCGCGGGCCTGGCGGCGGCCCGGGCCCGCGCCGCCGCTCCCCGCGGGGGTCAGAACGCCGTGTCCTCGGCCCGCGCGGTCGACGCGATGAGGTGGTCGACGACGTCGACCGGGTTGCCGTGGCGCCGGAAGGCGGCCCGCTGGCGGTCCGCGCCGGTGCCGTGGGCGCGCAGCCGGGCCCAGGCGGCGCTCACCAGCGGGAGGTCGCCGTGGCGTTCCAGGGCCGGCCGCGTCCGGTCGAGGAGCCGGTCGACCTGCGCGGCCGCGGGTACCAGCCTGCGCGTGGACAGGTCGATGCCGGCGCCGCCCAGGCCGTCGCGCGCGGCCCGCCAGCAGGCGGCCCGCAGGATCTCCGGCTCGGGGCGGGGCGGCGGGAGCCCGGCGGCCGTCTCCCGCAGCGCGGTGTCGGCCAGGGCGCGTACGACGCCCGCGAGCAGCACGGTGTCGTCGACCGTCGACGCCGCGTCCGCGACCCGGACCTCCACCGTGGGCACGTGGTGCGAGGGCCTGATGTCCCAGTACACGCCGCCGCGGTCCAGGGTCGTCCCGGTGGCGATGAGGTCGCCGACGAGGTCCTCGAAGTGGGACTGCGACTCGAAGAACGGCGGCGGCCCCGAGACCGGCCAGCGCCCCCAGACCAGGGTGCGCCAGCTCGCGTACCCGGTGTCCTGACCGCCCCAGAAGGGCGAGTTCGCCGCCAGCGTCACCAGGGCGGGGAGCCAGGGGCGCACATGGTTGCTCACCCGCAGGGCGGTCGGCAGATCGGGCACGCCGACGTGGATGTGGCAGGCGCAGGTGCTCTGCTCGTGGTCGAGGGCGCGGAACTGCGCCAGGCTCTCGGCGTAGCGCGGCCCGCCGGTGAACGGCGGGGGCACCGGGTGTCCGAGGACCGGCGTCCCGCTGGAGACGATGTGCAGCCCCAGGCGCCCCGCCGCCCGCGCGATGCTGCCGCGCGTCGCCCGGAGCTGCCGGGCCAGGGCGGCCAGGTCGGTGTGGGGGTCGGTCCGCCCCTCGACCTGGTACCGCGTGATCTCCGTCGAGACGCGGTCCCCCAGTTCGCCGCAGGCCCCCGCCACGACCTTGTCGGCGCTGGGGCTCAGCTTCCGGGAGACGGGGTCGACCAGGAGGTACTCCTCCTCGACGCCGACCGTGACCGCCGGTGCCCGCCGGCGGTCCCTCCGGAGGGCGTCGCGCGCGGCCGGTGGCGGACCGGCGTTCCCGGCCATGTCCCCGAAGTTCCCCATAGCGGCCATGGTGGCACGCGATGCCATGACCGGCTCTGACGCGATATCGCCAAATGCCTGGCCAGTAAGGGCCGTACAGTCCCGCGCACCCGGCGCGGGCGCCCCCGGACGGGCGCAAGGCGTACGATCCCGCGCTCCCGGCACGGGCGCCCCGGCCGGGCGTGGCGGACGCCGGGGCGGGCGACCAAGGCGCGGCCACCCGCCCCGGCCCGGGTCAGTCGCCCGCCACGGCCCGGAAGCGGGCGGTGGTCGCGTCCTCGCTCCGGCGCCGCAGCCCGGCCTTCTCCAGGACACGGACCGAGGCCGGGTTCGACAGTTCCACGGTCGCGTACACGGTGTGCACGTCCGGGCCGGTCAGGGCGTGCTCCACCACCGCCCGGACGGCCTCCGGCGCGTAGCCGCGGCCCCGGCGGGACGGCACCACGCCGTAGCCCACCTCCAGGGCGCCGTCCCGGGGCGGCCAGAACAGGCCGATCGAGCCGACCACGAGGCCGCTGTCGCGCTCGACGATCAGACGGTGGCCGTACGGGTGCAGGCCCTCGGGGTGCGCGGAGAGGAACCCGGCGATGACGCCGTCGCCCTCGGCGGGGAAGTCCTCGGCCCAGTCCGCGAGCCGGTCGCCGTCACCGACGGCGGCGAGCTCGGCGGACGACCACGGGCGCAGCAGGAGCCGGTCGGTGGTGAGGCCGGCCCCCGTCACCGTGAAGGACGGCGAGGCGGACGGGGTTGCCGAGAGGGCCGCAGCCCCGGTGGCGGGTGTGGGGTTGGACGGCGCCGCAGAGCTGCTGGAAGGCACCGAGGAAGAAGGGAAGGACACGTGACACTCCTGGTCGTGTGGTCGACCGGGCCGCTCACTGTCCTTGCGCGGCCCGGACTTGGGCATGCCGATGACGGGCCTGGCAGGCCATATTCATCAACCTCCCTCGTCGGAGCGGCAGTCGCGTGCGGGCGCGGAGTCAGCGCGCGCCGGGTGATCGTAGCAAGGCGCCTCGGCGGCCGGTACGGGTGCCGCAGCCTGCGGCCGGGCCGGTTCGGCGACGGGCTCCGGCCGGGCTGGTTCGGTGACGGGCTCCGGCAGGGCGGGTTCGCGCAGGGTGCGGATCAGGAGCCAGCCGAGCGCGGGCAGCGCGATCAGCGGGGCCAGAGCGGTGCGCAGCGACGTGACGTCGGCGAGCGCGCCGATGAGCGGGCTGGCGACCCCGCCGACGCTGACGGTCAGGCCCAGGGTGACACCGCTGGCGGTGCCCACGCGGCTCGGCAGGTAGTCCTGGCCGAGCGTCACGTGCAGGGAGAAGGGCACGTACAGACCGGCCGAGGTGAGGGCCACGAACAGGTACAGCAACGGGCCTGGGACGAGGACGACCCCGGCGACCGCGAGCACGGTCAGGGCGTACGACCGGCGGACCACCACGACCCGGCTGTAGCGGGCGGCGAGCCGTCCGCCGGCGACCGTGCCCACCGCCCCGCCGACGTAGAGCACGAACAGGGCTACCGTTCCCGCGAGTTCGCCGCCGCCGGAGCGCTCGCGCACGTACAGGGAGATGAAGGTGCTCAGCCCGACGAAGACGATCGAGCGGCACACGATCGCGCCGGAGAGCCGGAGGAAGGACGGCCAGTCGTCGGCACCGGCGTCCTTGGCCGCGCGGGCGGCCGCCGCCGTCGCCGCGAGGGGCGCCCTGATCTCGCGCAGCGCCGCCGCGCACAGCGCCGCGCCCGCCAGGGCGGGGACGACGAGCAGCGGTGACGCGCGCAGGCCTCCGGTGGCGACGACGACGGCGACCAGCAACGGCGCCGTCGCGAAGCCGATGTTGCCGCCCAGCGAGAACCAGCCCATCGCGGTGTGGCTGCCCCGGCTGGCGACGCGCGCCACGCGGGCGGCCTCGGGATGGTAGGCGGCGACACCGATCCCGGACACGGCGACGACCGCCAGGGTCAGGGTGTACGAGCCGAACACCCCGCTGAGCGCGACACCGGCGCCGCCGACCAGCGTGCTCACCGGCAGCAGCCAGGGCAGCGCCCACCGGTCGGTGAGCGCGCCGAAGAGCGGCTGCACCACCGACGACAGCAGCGACGCGGCCAGCACGATGCCGGAGGCGGCGGCGTAGCCGTACGCGCGCTCGGCCACGAAGTACGGCACCAGCGCGGCCACCGCGCCCTGGTAGACGTCGACGCAGGTGTGGCCCAGGGACATCAGCGTGAGGGGCCTGTTGCGGGAGGGAGGAGACGCGGCAGGGGAAGCGCAAGGGGAAGACGAAGACGGCGAAGGGGATGAAGGGGGCGTAGAGGGCGATGAAGGCGTGGACACGTTTCGATCGTCGCCACCCGGGTGGCTGTCGGGCTTCCGATAAAGTGCCAAGGTCTGACGGAAACCCGCCAGCTTCCGCCGTCCAGTGAGCATCCCGCACCCATGCCGGAACCCGTCCGCCACACCCCTGTCGCCCCCACCCACGTCCGCGTCCTCGCCCCCGGCGACCGCATCGACGCCCACCGCCACGACGACCACCAGATCGCCTACGCCGGGTCGGGCGTCGTGGCGGTCACGACGGACGCCGGTACGTGGTGCGCGCCCGGCACCCGCGCCATCTGGGTGCCCGCGGGCACCGTCCACTCGCACCGGGCGTACGGGCACCTGGAGATGTACTTCGTCGGCCTGCCCGCCGACGACAACCCGCTGGGTCTCGACGAGCCGACCGTCCTCGCGGTCAGCCCGCTGCTGCGCGAACTGATCATCGAGTACGCCCGCGGGCCCAAGGACGCCGGCCCGGAGCGGCGCCGCCTGCGGGCCGTCCTGCGCGACCAGTTGCGCGCCTCCCCGCAGCAGCCCGTACGCCTGCCCACGCCGGAGGACCCGCGCCTGGCGGCGGTCTGCGCGCTCGTCCACGACCACCCCGCGGAGCCGCGCACCCTCGCCGAGCTCGGTGCCGCCACCGGCGTCGGGGAGCGCACGCTCAGCCGCCTCTTCCGCGCCGAACTCGGTATGACCTTCCCGCAGTGGCGCACCCAGTCGCGGCTCTACCACGCGTTGCTGATGCTCGCCGACGACACCCCCGTCACCGCGGTGGCGCACCGCTGCGGCTGGTCCTCGACGAGCGCCTTCATCGACGTCTTCCGGCGCTTCTTCGGCTACACCCCGGGCGCGCACCAGCGGCGGTCCTGACCCCTGCCGGGCCCCGCCCGCGCGCCCCGCGCGCCCTGCCCGCGCTGAACGCGCCGCCTCTGTGGGGGATCGCGGCGCGCCGGGCGCGTCGACCAGCCTGGGACCGGCCCGCGCGCCGCCGACCGGCGACCGCAGCTCGCGGACCCGGCGGGCCCCGACAGCGAAGGCGGAACAACATGCGCAAGGCAAGGACGATGAGGAAGCGGCTTCCCGCGCTGGTCGCGGCGGTGGCCGCCGCGACCGCCATCCTGGTCCCGGCCACCGCGGGCCCCGCGGTCTCCGCGGGCTCCGTCACAGCGGCCACCGCCCCCGCGGCCGACGGGTACGACCGGTGCCCCGACGGCTACTACTGCATGTTCTCGGGCCTCGACGGCACGGGCGACATGATCAAGCTCCGGGGCAACACCCCCGACCTCGCGGCACTCGGCATGGACGACCGTTCCAAGTCCGACTGGAACCGCACGCCCTCGACCATCTACCTCTGGTCCGACGCGCAGTACACCGGCTGTACGGCCGTCACGTCCTCCGGCCCGACCGGCAAGGGCAACTTCTTCCCCACCTACCAGGACTTCTTCAGCTCGGTGCAGTTCGACGGACCCGGCGGCCCCAGCTGCGGAACCCCGCCCGGCGAGGGCGGGCGGGGCCCCGCCCGCTGACGCGGCGGCCATAGGATGCGGGCATGGCTGCTCCGGACCCCTCGCCCCGCACGACCACCAGGGATCCGGAGCTGGGCTTCCCGCCGCCCGGCGAGGTGCTGCACCGACTGCGTACCCAGCGGGGCATGTCGCTGCGCCAAGTGGCCGCCGAGTGCGGCCTTTCGGTGTCCTTCCTCGCCGCCCTGGAGCGCGGCGAGACCGACATCGCCCTGGAGCGGCTCGGGCGCCTGGCCAAGGTGTTCGGCCACGACGTCGGCTCCTTCCTCGGCTTCTCGCGCGGCCGTGCGGCGCCCGCGCTGTACCCGAGGGAGGAGCAGGAGACGTTCGACCGCGCCCCGGGCGTCGTCTACCGGCTGCTGCGCGCGCCGGAGCTGGGCTACCAGGTCGTCACCGGCGACTTCGCCCCGCACAGCGGCCTGACCGAGGACCTCCAGCACGAGGGAACCGACCTGGTCATGGTCACCCGGGGCACACTCGTGGCCCGGTACAACGGCATCGACCACGTCCTGCGTGCCGGGGACTGCGTCCAGTGGGCCGCCGGCCATCCGCACACCTTCCGCAACGACGGCGACGAAGCCGCGCAGATGGTCGTCGTGCTCTTCTCCAGCCTGTACTAGTCCAGCCTGTACCAGCGAGGGCCTGACGCGGGGCATCGTGCTGTCGCAGGCGGCAGGTTGCGGGCCCGGTGCCCGACCGAGCGCGGCATCCGGATCGCCGTGGCCTTCCGAACCGGGGGGCGCCGCCACCCCGCCGCTGTCCGACGGCACCTGCCGCCGCAGCCTCTGCGGACGCCTCTCCGTCAGGTGCTGATGCGCAATCGCGCCGCCCGGGACGGCCGTTGCGGCTTTTCTCCCTGTGCCATCGGCGGCGGGACACCTCTCGATGTGGACGATATTTTGGTCTAGTGTGCGGTTTACTGAACAACGTGGGGCGGCAGCGCACACGACGACTTCTCGGGAGGACCGCATGGTGGCGGAGCTTGTCAGGACCTGGGCGGCGGGCTGGGCTGTGTCGCGGCGTACGCCACCGCCGGTGGTACGGCCCTGGGGGGTCTACCTCGACGTGCGGGGCCCAGGCCAGGTGGGGCGCCATGTGCTGCCGCACGCCACCGAGTCGGCCGTGCGCGCGGCGGCCGCCTCGGTGAGCGTGCCGGACACCTGGCTGAAGGTGCCCGCGGAAGCGGAGGGCGTCGAGCCGTGGCTGCCGGAGGGGTGGGTGGTCGACAAGGAGGAGTCCGGATACTTGATGGCCGTGGACCTCCGGCCGGCGGCCCCGGCGCTGCCGGACGGCTACGCGCCGACGACCGGGACCCGTGACGGCGTCACCTTCCTGCGCGTCCACGACGGGACGGGCGCGCTCGCGGCACAGGGGCAGATGGCCGTCCTGGGTGAGGCGGCCGTCGTGGACCGCGTCGTGACCGCCCCGGCGCACCGCCGCCGCGGCCTCGGCGGCTACGTGATGCGCGCCCTCGCGCGGGACGCGCTGGCGCGCGGTGCCCGCCTGGGTGTGCTGGGCGCGACCGACGACGGCCGCGCCCTGTACGAGACGCTGGGCTGGACGCTCCGGGCCCCGCTGGCGGCGTGCGTCTACCGGCCGCGGGAGGTGCCGTAGGGCGTGGCGCGGGACCGCCCCGGAGCCCCGAACCCCGCCCTGACCCCTATGTGGCGAGAACACCACCCGCGACAGGAGCGTCACCCCCTATAGCCGATGACACGCTCGGCGGCGGCGTGTTTGGGTGGGCCGCCCGATCACCGAGGCCCCGTGGACCGGGGCGGAGCCGCGCCCCGTGGACCGGGGCGCAGAAGGGGGAGTCATGCAGTTCGCCAAGGTGCCCACGCGTGTCCTCGTACCGCTGGCCGGAGCCGGGCTCGCCACAGTGACCGCGGTCGCGCCCGCGTCGGCCGCGCCCGAGCACTGGGTCGCCGGGGAGGCGCAGTACGCCAACTCCCGGAACGTCCTCACCCCGCACGACGGCACCCAGGGTTCGCGGATCCTCGTCCGCGTGGACTGGGAGGCCGGCAAGGGCGGCGTCTACGGGAACATGTGGGACCTCAAGAAGGACGGCAACGACGCCCGCCTCGAAGCCGGTTACTCCTGGCTGAGCGGCGGCACCTGGAAGCCCGTGACGCGCACCCTCAACACCGTCGCGGACGGCAGCGACAGCGGTGTGCACACCAGCCTGCACACCGACCCGAATGTGAAGATCAGGGACCTGAAGGTCAGGACCTGCACCGTCAACAGCGCGGGCGCTCACGTCTGGTGCGGCGCCTGGTACTAGCCGGGTGAGCCGGGGCCGGGTCCGTTGGGGTCCGGGCCGTCGGTGTCCGCGCCGGGCTCGGTGCCGGGCCCGGGTCCGAGGTCGGGCTGGAAGAGGTGCGCGGTCCCGGTGATGTCGAGGATGACCCGCAGCGGCTCGGAGACGCCGATGAGGCGCAGCGCGCCGCCCTTGGCCGCGGCCCGGCGGTAGTGCGCGAGCAGCAGGTTCAGCGCGGTGGAGTCGGCGAACGTCACCTGCGCCAGGTCGAGTTCGCAGGCGCGGTGCTCCGTCCGCGCGAGGACGTCGGCGAGCTGGGGCACGGTGGCCAGGTCCAGATCGCCGCTGGCCCTGATGAGCACGGCGTCGAGGGCGTCGACGACGTCCACGGTCAACGGGTTGCTCGACGCCATGGGAGAAGTACCTATCGGATGGTCGGAGGTGCCTCGGTCGCGGGGCGGGCGCCGGGAGCCGCCGCCCGCGAAGGCCTCTGCGTGCACGTACGCCCCCTGGTGCCGGCGTGCTTCCGTACCCGCTTCCCGCCGGTCCGCGCACACGCCCGGCGCGGCCCCGGTTCAGACGGAGTTGCTGCGCGCACGGCGGGCCGCGCACGCCTTCCGGGCGGGCCGGGAGCGGGCACGGGGCGTACCGGGGTCGTCGTTCTCGCAGCCGGGGGACGTGTCGTGCGGGGCGCAGCAGCGGTGCGGCTGCGGCAGGTGGGGGGAGTCGAGCCAGTACGCGCCGACGAGCTGGGCGAGTACGTGGGGGGTTGCGTCGTCGGTCTCCATGCCCTGGACAACGCGGCGGCCGGCGGCCGGGCCACGGCGGCGTCAACCGCCGTGAGCCAGGGCCACATATATGGCGGACGCGCCCGGGGGAAGAGTTTGCGCCATGGCATTTCAGGGCAGACGGGGTGCCATTCGCCGAAGACCGGTTCTCTCACGCCTCAAGCGCCTCAGGCGGGCAGCGCTGCCTCGATCGCGGCCACCATCTCGGGGGACTCCGGCTCGGTCTGCGGCGAGAAGCGGGCCGCGACCGTGCCGTCGGCGGAGATCAGAAACTTCTCGAAGTTCCACCGGATGTCGCCGGTGTGGCCCTCGGCGTCCGCCGCGGTCACGAGGCGCTGGTAGAGCGGGTGGCGGTCGTCGCCGTTGACGTCGACCTTCTCCGTCATGGGGAAGGTCACGCCGTACGTCGCGGAGCAGAACTCGGCGATCTCCGCGGACGTGCCGGGTTCCTGCCCCATGAACTGGTTGCACGGTACTCCGAGCACGGTGAAGCCGCGCGGCCCGTACGTCTCCTGGAGCCGCTCCAGGCCCGCGTACTGCGGGGTGAGGCCGCACTTGGAGGCGACGTTGACGATCAGGACGGCCTTGCCGCGGTACTGCGACAGGTTCGCGGGGCCGCCCTGGAGGCTCTCGATCTCTACTGCGTCGTAGACAGACATGCCGCGGAGCCTACGCCCCGGCCGCGGGGCGCGGGGAGCCGGGTGCGGTGGCCTCCGGCGGCTCCTCGCGGTGCAGCCTGCCGCGGGCGACCAGCTCCACGGTGACGGCCGTGGCGATGGCCTGCACCGCCATCAGGGCGACGAGGACGAAGAGCTGCACCGCGCCCGCCTGCACCGGGGACGCGCCGCCGAGCAGCATGCCGACGAACGCGCCGGGCAGCGTGACGAGACCGACGGTGCGGGTCTGGTCGAGTCCGGGCAGCAGGGCGTCGGACGCGGCGGGGCGGACCAGCTCCAGGCGGGCGTCGTGCGGGAGCAGACCGAGGGCCAGGCCCGCCTCGAACTCGCCGTGGCGGGCGCGCAGCTCGTCCAGGGCGCGGCGCCCGGCGAGGACGGTGGCCGTGAGCGCGCCGCCGATGAGGATGCCGGTCACGGGGATCATGGCGATGCCCCGTACCGGTACGAGCCCGGCGAGCGTGAGCGCGGCGACGACCGGCACGACGGGCGCCGCCAGGGGCACCGCCGCCCACCACCAGGTGCCGTTCGGCGTGATGCGGCGCCCCGCCGTCCTGGTCGCCACGGCGAACATCAGCAGCAGGAAGGCGAACAGGGCCGGGACGTGGCGCACCACCCAGCCGATGAGCAGAGAGACCGCGGCGAGCTGAGCCGTCGCCCGGACCCCGGCCACCGCGATCTCACGGGCCCGGCCGCGGGAGCCGTCCGGCGCGAGCCGGAACACGGCGGCCGTCGCGGCCGCGGCGACGAGCAGGACCAGCAGCGCGGCGCCGAGCGTCGCGGTGACCGGCAGCAGGGTCTGAGCAGCGAGGACAGGCACACGCACACCCTAGGCGGGGTGGCCGTACGCTCCTCCTACCGGCGCGTTCGGCCCTGGGCGGGGCGAGCGCGCGGGACGGACGTACGCAGCGACAGAAGGGCGAGGAGTCATGGCGCAGCAAGTGCGCGGCGTGGTCGCACGCGCGAAGGGCGAACCGGTGCGGATCGAGACGGTCACCGTGCCGGATCCCGGGCCGGGCGAAGCCGTGGTGCAGGTCCAGGCCTGCGGGGTCTGTCACACCGATCTGCACTACCGCGAAGGCGGCATCAACGACGACTTCCCGTTCCTGCTCGGCCACGAGGCCGCGGGTGTCGTGGAGGCGGTGGGGGAGGGCGTCACGGAGGTCGCGCCCGGTGACTTCGTGATCCTCAACTGGCGTGCCGTGTGCGGCCAGTGCCGGGCCTGCCTGCGCGGCCGCCCGCAGTACTGCTTCGACACGCACAACGCGCGGCAGAGGATGACCCTCGCCGACGGCACCGAGCTGACGCCCGCGCTCGGCATCGGCGCGTTCGCGGAGAAGACCCTGGTCGCCGCCGGGCAGTGCACCAAGGTCGACCCGGCCGCGTCCCCGGCCGCCGCGGGCCTGCTCGGCTGCGGCGTCATGGCGGGCATCGGCGCCGCCCTCAACACCGGCGGGGTCGGCCGCGGCGACTCGGTCGCCGTCATCGGCTGCGGCGGCGTGGGCAACGCGGCCGTCGTGGGCGCGCGCCTCGCCGGCGCCGCGAAGATCATCGCGGTCGACGTCGACGACCGGAAGCTGGAGACCGCCCGCGGGCTCGGCGCCACGCACACCGTCAACTCCCGCTCCACCGACCCGGTCGAGGCCGTCCGGGAGGCCACCGGCGGCTTCGGCGCCGACGTCGTCATCGAGGCCGTCGGCCGCCCGGAGACGTACGAGCAGGCCTTCTACGCCCGTGACCTCGCGGGCACGGTCGTCCTGGTGGGCGTGCCGACCCCCGACATGCGCATCGACCTGCCGTTGCTCGACGTCTTCGGGCGCGGCGGCGCGCTCAAGTCGAGCTGGTACGGCGACTGCCTGCCGTCGCGGGACTTCCCGATGCTCATCGACCTCTACCGGCAGGGGCGCCTGGACCTGGACGCGTTCGTGACCGAGACCATCGCGCTCGACGAGGTCGAGGAGGCCTTCGAGCGCATGCACCACGGCGACGTGCTCCGCTCGGTGGTGGTCTTCTGATGTCCCCCGCGACGGCGGGCCCGGTCCGCGTCGAGCACCTCGTCACCTCCGGCACGTTCTCCCTCGACGGCGGCACCTGGGACGTCGACAACAACGTCTGGATCGTCGGCGACGACCGCGAGGTCCTCGTCATCGACGCCGCGCACGACGCCGACGCCATCGCGGCGGCCGTGGGCGGCCGGCGGGTCGTCGCGATCGTGTGCACCCACGCCCACGACGACCACGTCGACGCCGCGCCCGCGCTCGCGGACCGCACCGGGGCGCCCGTCCTGCTGCACCCGGACGACCTGGAGCTGTGGAAGCTGACCCACCCCGACCGCGCCCCGGACGGCGACCTGGCCGACGGGCAGGAACTGGCCGTCGCCGGAGTGACGTTGCGGGTCCTGCACACCCCGGGCCACTGCCGCGGCGCCGTCAGTCTGTACGCCCCCGCGCTGGGCACCGTGTTCACCGGGGACACGCTGTTCGCGGGCGGCCCGGGCGCCACCGGCCGGTCCTTCAGCGACTTCCCGACGATCATCGAGTCGATCCGCGAGCGGCTGCTGACACTGCCGCCGGAGACGGTCGTACGCACCGGCCACGGCGACCACACGACGATCGGCGACGAGGCCGCCCACGTGGAGGAATGGATCACCCGCGGCCACTGACGCCCACCCGCACCGCCCAGAGCCACCCCCGGTCCCACCCGAGGGTGGCTTTGTGCTGCCACAGGGGACATGACCGCCCGTCCGGTGCTTGAGGACGAGGCGCGAAGCGCCACAACGGGTGAAGGGTGAAGCCCCCTAAGGAAGAGGTGCGGCCTGGCCGTCACTCCCGATCTCCGATAAGTTAGGCAAGGCTTACCTAATGGAGGTTGGAGATGGGTGTCCGACACGTCAGCACGACCATGCCCGCAGCGGCGGCCCGCGCCCGCTCCGTGCTGGCCACCGCCTGGTCCTGCGCGGTGACGACCGAGATCGGCAGGGACGAGCTCCTCGGCGCCCACAGCGTCACCGAGCGGGGCACGGTGCGTCTCGACCCGCCGCGGGACAGCGCCCTGGCCGCCGCCCTCATCTGCGCGCCACGGGGTGAGCCCACCACGCTCGTGGAGTTCGCCGACGTCGCGCCGGTCCCCGTACGGGACCGGGTGCGCGCCCGGCTCTGGCTCTCCGGCTCGCTCAGGGCCGACCGCGACGAGCTGCTCTTCGAGCCGGTCGCCGTCGTGCTGCACGACACCTACGGGCGCACCGGCATCGACCTGGAGGAGTTCGCCCTGGCCGACCACGACCCGCTCGCCCACGCCGAGTCACGGCTCCTGACCCACCTCGCCGACTCCCACCCCGACGCCGTCGAACAGCTCACCCGGCTCATCGCGGCGGAGAGCCTGAGCGGCGTCGTCGCCGTCAAACCCCTCGCCATCGACCGGTACGGCCTCACGCTGCGCCTCGAACGCGTCAGCAGCCAGGCCGACGTACGCCTGGCCTTCCACGCCCCCGTGGAGGACCTCGGCCAGGTGACCGAGCGGATGCACGCCCTGCTCACCAAGGCCCGGCTGCTGCGCCGTCCCGCGCTGCGCCCGGCGCCGCCCGAGGCCTGAACCGCCGCTTCCCGCAGGGCGGATGGCGCGGCGGCGCAACGGTGGGGCCAGTGCCGGTCGTGGCGGCGGCCCAGGCATGATGGGCGCCATGAGCGCGCAGAGTAAGTCCTTGCCCAACGATCCGGTCCAAGCCCTGATCGTCGTCGACATGCAGTCCGCCTTCGTCTCCGGCCGCGACGCCATCCCCCACGCCGAGCGTGTGCTCCAGCGCACCGAGCAGCTCATCGCCAAGGCCCGCGCGGCCGACGCCCTCGTCGTCCAGCTCCAGAACGACGGCCCCGAGGGCGCCACCGACGAGCCGGGCACCCCCGGCTGGCGGCTCCACCTGCCCGTGGACACCGACCGCGGCGAGGTCGTGATCCGCAAGCTGTACGACGACGGGTTCGAGGACACCGAACTGGAGGACCTGCTGCGCGACGAGGGCGTCTCCTCGCTCGCCCTCTGCGGCGTCATGTCGGAGATGTGTGTCAGCGCCACCGCGCGCACCGCGCTCGACCTGGAGTTCCGCGTGGTCGTGCCCCACGACGCCCACGGCACGTACGACATCCCGGCGGCCGAGGGCATCAGCGACGCCGTGCCGGCGGCGACCGTGTCCCGCGTCGCCGAGTGGGCGCTCGGCGACGAGGTCGAGATCGTGCCCGGCGCGGACGACGTGAGCTTCGTCGCCTCCTGAGCCGAGCCCGTCAGGAGCGGCCCGGGAGGGGGGGCTCCGGTAGGCCCGCGGGGCGGCGGACACCACCGCCCCGCACCTCCGCGGCGCCTACAGCGGCAGCACGCACATGGCGACCGGCGCGGCGAACGGCTCGCCGCTCAGGGCCAGTTCGCCGGTCCGCGCGTCGACCCGGAAGATGCTCACCGAGCTGGACCGCTGGTTGGCGGTGAACAGCAACCGCTGCGAGGGGGAGAAGGCGAGGTGGCGCGGGAAGTCCCCGCCCACCGGCGTGGTGCCCAGGAGCCGCAGCCGGGCCCCGCCCCGCTCGACGGCGTACCGCGCGACGGAGTTGTGCCCGCGGTTGGCCAGGAACACGAAGCGGCCGTCGCGCGTGACGAGCGGCTGCGCCGGATAGTTGGTGACCCCGGGCGGCGTCCCCGTGGACTGCGGCGCGCCAGGGGTGAGGCGCCCGTCGGCGGGGTCGTACGCACAGACCACGACGGTGTTGTCCAGCTCGTCGGCGACGTACGCGAAGCGCCCCGAGGGGTGGAACGCCAGGTGACGGGGCCCGGCGCCGGGCCGCAGCGACACCTGGGCGACCAGGCGCAGGGTGCCCGCCCTCGTGTCGAGGCGGTACGTGTACACGGTGTCGGTCCCGAGGTCGACGGCCAGGACGTGGCGGCCGTCCGGGGAGGTCACGACCTGGTGGGCGTGCGGGCCGCTCTGGCCCGGGCCCGGCGCCGGCTGGGTGTGCGTGACGAGGTCGGTGCGCTCGCCGAGCGCCCCCGACGCCGCGACGGGGTGCACGGCCACGCTGCCGGAGGTGTAGTTCGCGCTCAGCAGCCAGCGGCCGCCGGGGTGCACGGACAGATGGCAGGGGCCGGCGCCCCCGGTGTCGCGCGTGCCGAGCACGCGGTGGGAGCCGTCGGGGGAGAGCGCCACGGCGGTCACGCCGCCCTGGGGCCGCTCGTTGACGCAGTACAGCGTCCGGCCCGAGGGGTGCGGCACCAGGTACGACGGGTCGGGCACCCCGGTCAGCGCCCCGGTGGTCGTGACGCGCCCGCTCGCCTCGTCGTACGAGGCGAGCCCGATGCCCGTGCCGCCGCCCGGCTGCGAGGTGTACGTGCCGAGGAAGAGGGGCCGGTCGCGGCGGGGGCCGGGGGCGGCCGCCGCGGGCGCCGCGGCCCCGGCGAGAGCCGTCGCGGCCAGCGTCGTACCGATGAACCGTCGTCTGTCCATGGCTGAACCTCACGTGTCGGGTGGGGAACCTGTGAGCTGTGTGAGCCGTGTGGCAGACACCCTGGACCCGTAACGGTTGAACAAGCAAGAGGTGCACCACGAGTTGCATTCTGTGCAACGCGGAGGTGTCCGGCACGTCGGTCATGCCGGGGCAGAGGCGGCGCCGCGCGGGGGCGGGCAGGTTTTCTCGCGCGGCAGTGCGGGGGCTGGGCGGTTGCTCAGGCGGCGGCGCGGGAGCGGCGCCGGTAGCCGCCGGGGGCCTGGCCGTACTCGCGCTTGAACGCCTTGGCGAAGGCGTACTCGGAGCCGTAGCCGGTGCGGGCCGCGACCGCCGTGAGCGGCGCCGCGGACTCGCGCAGGAGCCGGGCGGCCGTGGTCATGCGCCAGCGCGTCACGTACGCCATCGGCGGCTCGCCCACGAGGGTGGTGAAGCGGCGGGCGAAGGCCGCGCGGGACAGGCCGGCCCGCTCGGCGAGCGACTCGACGGTCCACTGCGCGGCCGGCTCCGCGTGGATCGCGGCCAGGGCCGGGGCGACCGCGGAGTCCCCGAGCGCGGCGGCCCAGCCCTGGGCGGCGCCGGGCGGCTGCTCCTCGAGCCAGGCCCGCAGGATGTACAGCAGCAGCGAGTCGATCAGCCCCGGCACGATGCCGGCGGAGCCGAGGCGCGGGTGCTCCAGCTCGGCGCCGAGGAGCTGGACGGCGGCGCCCAGTTGGGGGTGGCGGCCGTGGCCGGTGGACAGGCGCACGACCTCGGGGAGCTGGCGCACGAGTGGGTGCGGGCGCCCCCGGTCGAGGTGGTAGTTGCCGCACAGCAGGCTGGCGCGGGGGCCGTCCCCGCCGAGCGTGACCGTCCCGAGGGGCGAGCCGGGGCTGAACTGCTCGGGCCGCTCCGGCTCGGCCGGTGTGGAGGGGTGGTCGGCGAGGGCGTGGGCGGTGCCGTCGCGCAGGAACACCACGTCACCGGTGCTGAGCGCGAGCGGCGACAGGTGCGGCGCGTCCAGCGGGACCAGCCAGCAGGTGCCGGACAGCACCACGTGGAACCCGGCACCGGCGACGGCGGGCAGGCGCAGGCCCCAGGGGGCACGGCCCTCGGTGCGTACGGACGTGGGACTCCCGGTCCGCATCGACGCCAGCGCCTCGGTCAGGATGTCCACGCCCCGCCCCCCGTCACCCGCACACGATCACCGGCCCGCCACGATAGCGCCACCCGCTCACGCCACCGTCAGCACCACCTTGCCCCGCGTACGGCCGGACGCGACCAGCTCGTGGGCCCGGGCGGCCTCGGTCAGGTCGAACGTCGCCGACACGTGCGGCCGGACGCGCCCGTCGTCGACCAGGCGTGCGGTGGCCTCCAGCGAGGCGTAGTCCGGCTCGACGGAGACCCCCGCGAAGCGGCGGCCCGCCTGCTCGACCCGTGCGGCCAGCTCCCGGTCGCCGTGCTCCATGATGCTCACCAGGGTTCCGCCGGGGCGCAGCACCGACAGCGAACGCGTGCCCTCGGAGGAGGAGTCGAAGACGACGTCGAGGTCCTCGACCGCCTCGGTGAAGTCGACGGTCCGGTAGTCGACCACCTCGTCGGCCCCCAGTTCGCGCACGAACGCGTGCTTGGGGGCGCTCGCCAGCGCCGTCACGTGCGCGCCGCGCGCCTTCGCGATCTGTACCGCGAAGTGCCCGACGCCGCCCGCCGCGCGGTGGATCAGCACCCGCTGCCCCGCCTCGAGCCCGGCCGCGTCGACCAGGCCCTGCCACGCGGTGAGCGCGGCCAGCGGGAGGGCGGCGGCGTGCACGTGGTCGACGGCGGCGGGCTTGCGGGCCACCTGCCGCGACGGTACGGCGACGTAGTCCGCGTACGCGGTGGCCGCACGCGGGAAGAACGGCATGCCGAACACCTCGTCGCCCGGCTTGAACCGGGCGCCGGGGCCCGCCTCCTCGACGACGCCGGAGATGTCCCAGCCCACGCCGTACGGGGGCTCGCCGAGCAGCGGGTACGCGCCCGACCTGACGGCCAGGTCGACCGGGTTGACGCCGCTGGCGTGCACCCGGACGAGGACTTCGCCGCCGAGCGGCGCGGGACGCTCGGTCTCGACGGTCTCCAGGACCTCGGGACCGCCGAAGGACTTCTGGATGACAGCGCGCATGACAGGGCGCATGACAGGGTCTCCCTGGGGGTGGGGACCGGGCCGCGGAGTCGTTCCGCGTACCGGCCCGGCTGGTTGATGTGCTCAACCCTAGGAAGATCGAACGAGCCGCTGAATATCCCGCACGCTCCAGAAAATGTCCCGTCGTCTCACTGGCGGGGAGGAACACCTGGGGACGGGGTCCAGACCGTTCCGCGGGCCTCGTACTCCAGCATGGCCTCCAGGCCGAGCGCGGCGTCGACGCCCAGTTCGCGGCGGACCAGCCACAGTGCCAGGTCGAGGCCCGAGGTGACGCCGCCCGCGGTCACCAGGTCGCCGTCGTCGACGACGCGCGCGTTCTTCAGTACGCCTCCCTGCCGTTCGAGGTCGGGGCGCGCCTTGTGGTGGGTCGTGCAGGGGCGGCCGCGGGTGACACCGCCGGCGGCGAGCAGCATCACGCCGGTGCACAGACCGGCGACGGTCAGTCCCGGCCGACGCGCCTCGGCGAGGGCCCGGGGCAGGGTGCCGCGCCGGATCTCCGCCCAGACCCCGGGCTGGTCCTTGCGGGCGTATCCGCCGCCGGGGACGACGAGGAGGTCCGCTTCCTCCGGGGCCCAGTCGTGGCGGACGCGCAAGGTGGTGCCGAAGGCGGCGTCGACGGTGCGGCGGCCGTCCACGGTGACGTAGCGGACCTCGACGTCGCGGTCGGTGAAGTGGTCGGAGGCGCTGAGCACTTCGTAGGGCGCGGCGAGGTCGAGCTCCTCCACGCCTTGGAACAGCACGACGTGCACACGGAGCGGGCCGCGCGGGCGCGCGGAGGACGAGCCGGTCGCGCCGGCCGCCGAGGCCGCGTCGAGGGAGACACCGGTCGTGAGACCCGCGGCCCCCAGGGCCGTCGCGGTGCGCAGCACGGTACGTCGGTTCATGCGTTTGTCTCTTTCCGTGGTGGGGGGCATGGTGAATACCTGGGGTGAGCCCTGGAGTTTGAGCCTCGCGAGGTCGCGGTCGGCGGGGGCTCTCACGCCACGTGGACCGTGCCGCGGCGTTCGTACTCGAGGACTTCCTCGGCGAACAGGGCCGCGTCGGCGCCGAAGAAGCGCTCGATGAGCCAGAGCCCCAGGTCGATGCCGGAGGTGACACCTCCGCAGGTGACGAGGTCGCCGTCGTCGACGACCCGGCCCGCGACCACGCGCCCGCCCTGCTCGCGCAGGTCGTCCAGGGCGATGTGGTGGGTGGTGCAGGGGCGACGGGCGGTGAGCCCGGCGGCGGACAGCAGCATGGTGCCCGTACACACGCCCGCCAGGACGAGGCCGTTCCTGCGGGCCGCCGCCAGCGCAGCGGGCAGGACGCCGCGCCGCACTTCGCGCTGGAGCGCCGAGCCGTCGCCGTACCCCGCGCCGGGGACGACGATCACGTCGGCCGCGCGGGGCGACCACGGGTCCCGGCAGACGATGTCGATCCCGGCGGAGGTCCGCACCCGGCGCGAGTCGTCCACGGTGACGAAGGACTGCGCGAGCCGTTCCTCGCCGACGATGCCGAACACCTCCACGTGACCGGCGAAGTCCTGCTCCTCAACGCCGTCGTAGAGCACGGTGTGCACCCGCAGGCGCCGTGGGCGACGGGGGCCACCGGGTCCGGCCGGGGGCGGCGGGGGAGTGGTACGGGACGGGGACGGCATGAAGGGGCCTCCGGGAGGACGACGGGGCGGCGCGTTTCCGACAGCCGGGGTCGGGCCCAGGCCGTGAGTCCCGGCTCCGCGCATGCCGCCCGGGCCACAAGGAGTGCGGACCGGGGCCGGAGCCGGGGCGCCGGGACGTCGTCAGTCTTGCCGCGACGGGCGTCCGACGGCACCGGCGCCCGTGCCGCGAAGGCGCAAGATACGGCCAAACCAACCGGGCGGGCCGTACACACGAGTCCGGGGACATCTGCTACTTGCGCACACGCGTTCACGCGTTCACGCGTGGAAGGCCGCCCGATAGGCGGAGGGCGTCGTACCCACCTGGCGGACGAAATGGTGGCGGAGGGTTTCGAGGGAGCCGAAGCCGGTGGCCTCCGCCACTCGCGTCAGCGGCAGCGGCGTCGTCTCCAGCAGCTCCCGGGCCCGCTGCACGCGCTGGGCGAGCAGCCAGCGCAACGGCGTGGTGCCCGTCTGGGCCCGGAAGTGGCGTGCCAGGCTGCGCCGGCTCATCATGGCGTGGGCGGCGATGTCGGCGAGGCTGAGGGGCTCGCCGAGCTTGTCCCGCATCCACCGCAGCGTGGGACCGAGGTCCGCCGAGTCGCACTCGGGTGTGCGGTACTCGATGAACTGCGCCTGGCCTCCCGTACGTTGGGGCGCCATCACGAGCATCCGCGCGACCCGGGCCGCGACGGCCGCGCCGTGGTCGACACGGACCATGTGCAGGCACAGATCGAGACCGGCGGCGATCCCGGCGGAGGTGAGCACCTGCCCGTCGTCGACGTAGAGCACCGAGGGGTCGACGCGGACGTCCGGATACCGTTCGGCCAGGGCGGCGGCGAAGTGCCAGTGCGTCGTCGCGGGCCGCCCCGCGAGGAGCCCGGCGTGCGCGAGGGCGAACGCGCCGGTGCAGATGGACGCGATCCGGGCCCCGCGGTCGGCCGCCTGCCGCAACACCCGTACGGCACGCGGGTGCGGGACGCGCTCGGAGGGCACCCCGGGGACGACGACGGTGTCCGCGGACCGCGCGTCCTCCATGCCGTACGGGGACGAGAGCTGGAACGGCGCCGAGGGCCCGGCCATGGCCGTCACGGACCGGTCGGCGCAGACACGCACGTCGTACGCCGGGGAACCGTCGGGGAGGTTCGCGAGAGCGAACACCTGGCAGGGGATGGTGAGATCGAAGGCCGACACCCCGTCGAGCGCGAGGACCGCGACTACATGCATGCCAACGGAGCCTAGACGCAGCTCCGTTCGCGTCCCCGGGAGGGGCTACCACGGCCACGGCGCCCCCGGGAAGTCGCCCGGAAGTGTTCGGGAAGTCCTCAGGGAGCCTCCGGCCGCTGCCGCCTCACGACCGCCCCGGCGCTCGCCGCACCCACGCAGGCCAGGGCCGCCCACTGCGTGGTCCGGAGGTGCTCGTCGAGGACCAGCATCCCCGCGAAGCCCGCGCTCGCCGGTTCGAGGGCGGCCAGCACGCCGACCGTCCGCGTCGGCAGGCGGCGCAGGGCTGCCAGCTCCAGTGAGTACGGGAGCACGGCCGACAGCACCGCCACCACCGCCCCGGCCGCCAGCACGTCCGGGGCGAACAGGCGTGTCCCGTGCCGCGCCACGCCCAGCGGCACGGTCAGTACCGCCGCCCAGGCCACCGCCAGGGCCAGGGTGCCTCCTCCGCCCCCGGCGGCCCCGGCTCTCTTGCTCAGGACCAGGTACGCGGCCATGCAGGCGCCGGAGGCCAGCGCGAGCAGGACGCCGCCGAGCGGGAAGCCGGCGCCCTGCGGGGAGTGGAACAGCCACACCCCGCCCCCGGCCAGGAGGGCGCACCCCGCCTCGCGGGCGCGACGCGCGGTCAGCAGCGCCAAGGTGATGGGACCGAGGAGCTGGAGGGCGCTGGCCAGGCCCAGTGGCAGCAGGACCATCGCGGGGTAGACCAGGTTCATGCCCGCGACGGCCGTACCGAAGCCGAGCACCAGGCCTACGTCCGTACGGCTGCGCGGCAGCGACGGGCGGTACAGGAGCAGCAGGACCACGGCGGCCGTTCCGAGGCGCAGGGCCACGACGCCCGACGCGCCGACCGCACCGGTGAGCTGTTTGCCCACGGCCTGCCCGAACTGGATGCTCAGCACGCTCCCCAGCAGCAACGCGGGAGCAGGAAGCTTTGTCATCACTCCAGGCTTGGCGCCGCGACCATCAACGTCCAGCGACGTCTAGTGCGGTCAACTGTTTAGGCTGGGCTGCATGATTGACCGTCGGCTGCACGTCCTGCGAACCCTCGCCGAGCACGGCACCGTGACCGCCGCCGCGGCCGCGCTGCATCTGACGCCCTCGGCCGTCTCGCAGCAGTTGCGGCTGCTCGCCCGGGACCTGGGTGTGGAACTGCTCCGGCCGGAGGGGCGGCGCGTACGGCTGACTCCGGCCGCGCACATCGCGCTGCGCCACGCCGACGTGTTGCGGCTGCAATGGGAGGCGGCCCGGGCGGAACTCGCCCAGCAGGGCTCGGGCCCACGGGGCGCACTGCGGCTGTGCGGGGTGTCCTCCGCGCTGGCCACGTTGGCGGCCCCGGCCGTGGCCCGGCTGCGGACGACGTACCCGCTGGTGGAGCCCCTGCTCGTCGAGGAGGAGAGCGGTGAGTGCTACCGCCTGCTGCTCGCCGAGGAGGCGGACGTGGCCCTGGTGCTCCCCGGCCCGGACGCGCCGCCCGCCACCGACCCCCGCTTCGAGCAGACGCCCTTGCTGACGGACCACCAGGACCTGCTGGTACCCGAGGGCCACTGGCTCGCCCGGCCCGGAGGGGTCCCGCTCGGCGCGGCGGCCGAGGAGGCGTGGATCGTCAAGACGCGCGACAACGACACCCACCCCCTGGTGCTCGCGGCGTGCGCGGCCGCCGGTTTCACGCCTCGTGTCGTGCACCAGGTCAAGGAGTGGTACGCGGTCTCCGCGCTCGTCGCCGAAGGCCTCGGGGTCTGCCTCGTCCCACGGATCGTGCCGCTGCCCCGGCACGCGGTGACGCGGGTCCCCGTGACCGGCGCGCCGGTCCCCGTGCGGCAGTTGCTGACCGCCGTACGCCGCGGCAGCGCCGAGCACCCTCTCGTCAGGGCCGGTCTCGAAGCGCTGAGGGAGGCGGCGTCGGGGCACGTCCTCGGCACGTGACAGCGGGGGTTCGTCTCCGGCGCGTGGTAGGGGAGGCGTGGGGCCGAGGCTGCGCCGCGGCGGCTTCGCGCGGGGGGCACGGGGGACGGGCCACCTGGGCGTACGACGTCACACGGGATACGACGTCACATGGGGTACGACAGGAGGCGTACCTCTCCGTCCGTCCATTCCGCGCCCTCGCGCAGCGGCGTCCACATGGTGCGCAGGGGCATGGCGACGGGCCCGTCGGGCTGCTCGACGTACACCTCGCGGTCGAGTGTCCGCCAGCCGAGGCGTTCGTACAGGGCGACGAGGGGCGGACGGCAGAAGAGCAGGGCGTGGTGCGGGCCCATCGTGCGGGCGTGGTCCAGGGCCGCCGCGACGACGGCCCGCGCGAGCCCGCGCCCGCGCACGTCCGGCGCGACCGCCACTCCGCCGACGCCCACGACCTCGGTCCTGGCGCCGCCGACCGCCAGGGGGATCCGGCACAACCCGGTGTGCGCCACCAGGCGGCCCTCCAGCCGGATGCCGAAGTGCTCCTCCTTGGGGAGCCACGTCAGGCCGGTGTCCGCGACGCCGAAGGGGTCGGGGCCGTCGCCGAGGATCTGCTCCTGGTGGGCGCGCGTGTACTCCGTGAGCCGTACGGCCGCTGCCGGGCCGGTCACATCGTCAGTCATCCCAGCATGATCCCCCGGGGCCGGGGAGCCGGGGGCACCGGGTCAGCGTTCGACCGGGATCAGCCCGCGCTCGTACGCCTTCACCAGGCGCTGCGGCACGAGGTGCGTGACACCGTCCACGGTGACGGGCACGAGCTGGGCCGTGCTGGCCTTCCACTGGGCACGGCGGTGGCGGGTGTTGCTGCGGGACATCTTCCGCTTGGGAACGGCCATGGTGATCCTCCGGGGTACGGGGCGGGTAGGACCCCCCGACCGTACATGAAAATGGCTTCCATTAGCAAAGGCCTGGCGCCGGCACGCCACGGGCCACTGCCTGGGCCGGGCTGGTGTGGATGCTGGGGTCGTTCTCGCCGTCCTGCTGTTCTTCGGCTTCCGAAGCTGTGACCGCCCTGGCCCGGGTGTTCGTCGAGCGTGCACAACAGGCCCAGGACGGCCGCGAACCCTCCGCCCGCGCGGTGTTCTGAGCACCCGGTGCACGAATCGCAAGGGCGGTGGCGCGGCGGCCTTCGCGGTCGGCGGGCAGTACCGCTGAGGGCGGTAGAACGCTCTTTCTAGGCGGGCCGCTGCCTTGAACCAGCGGACGCGCTCGGTGCTCGGCCCGGCGTCGGCTGCCCACGAGGTGGAGCAGTCCTGCCCGGCCACGCCACCCACGCCGTGTTTACCGTGCGGGCGGCCCTGTGCGGGTCCGTGGTGCTCGGCCTGGCGTGCTTATCGTTGTGTGGGTTGCAGCGCGCTCGCACGCTGAGGTGCGGAACCTGCCTGCGGAGCGCGATGTGAACGGGGGTGTCCCCCCTCAGGACTGTCGCGAGCACGTCGGCTACGTCGGCAGGCAGGCTCTCGTCCGACCGTGCATGCCCCATCGCCGATCGGCCAGCCAGGGTGTTCACGCTGCCAGCACCGGGACGGTGCCGACGCACGCGGACCACCAGGGGTGCAGTCCCTGTTGCCGGGCCGCGTCCACGATGGTGGGAAACCGCGGTCACGGCTCATCCCTGTTCCCCTTCACCAGGGGCGAAGGGGAACAGGGGCCGCGGGCAGGGGTCAGCAGCGGATCGAGGACGCGGTGTCGTTCTCGTTCGTCGGAAGGTTGACGCGGAAGCCGTTCCTCATGTCGTGCGAAGCTCCCTGGAAGTGTTCGTGTTCGAACCAGTAGCAGGTGACGCCGGAGTCGTTGGACCACGACGACATCTGGTCGTTCATACGGACGTTGTGGAGCGACCAGAGGTCATCCCCGCGTTCGAAGGCGACGCCGCCGCCCCGGAAGTTGCCGTCCTTGTAGATGCAGAGGCTGCGGGAGGGGCAGTTGGAGCCGGAAAAGTGTGTGACGGCGGACGGGCCCTTGGAGGGTTCGGCCGCGGCCGGGCCGGCGCTGAGGCCGGCGGTCATGAGCACGGCGGCCAATAAGGCGGTGCGGAACATGAGGACTCCAGTTCTTGGTGTCGGAGTGAGGTGTGCTGCGTCGACGTCAGGTGTGCTGTGTCGACGTCAGGTGTGCTGTGCTGAACGTGCCGAAGCGTGTTGTGGCGTGCTGGGGCGCTGGACGTTGCGGGCCTGCGGAACGGGCTCGCAGCAAGGGTCCTGCGGGAAGGTGGCTGGTGAGGCCCGGCCTTGCGGTACTCGCGTTCCACTTGGGCGCGTACAGCCGAAGGGTGTTCACGATGCGTCAGCAGCCGACGCCGGCTCAGTCGCAGACTCGCGGCGACTGCTGTGAGAACCGTCGCCGACACGGGCCGCTCTTACCGTTCTACAACCGACTCGTCCGACGTGGGGTGTCCGTACGCGCACGGGAACTGACCGAGTATGACCGGCCCCGCTCGCGATGGCTTGGTGCCCGACGTGTTCGAACGACGGCCGCGATCACGGCGCCGGTGCCCGCCCGGCTCGTCGGGCGGCCCGTTCTCCGTCCGTGCGGCGGGGTGAGGGCCGGGGGCCCTGTGGACACGCTCACTCGGTTGCTTGCACGGCGTGGCGGGACCGTGCGGTTGGCTGCCGGGGTGGCGGGCGGACGTACGCCCGCAGAGGCTGTGGTCGGTCGAGCGGTGGTCGGTCAGCAGGGGGCTGCCACGCCCGCCGGGTGTGACAGCCGTCGCTGGTTCAGTGGCGGGCCGGAGTGGAGATGCCGGTCCCGCCAGGGAGGTCGGCGCCGAACTGCGCGATGACCGCGTCCAGGTCGAGCGGTGCGAAGGCCGTGCGGGTCACCTCGTCGGTCCTGTCGGCGGGCACCAGCCAGCACACTTCGAACTGCAGGCCGTCCGGGTCGCCGGCGTACAGCGACTTGGTGGTGCCGTGGTCGATCTCGTGGACCGGCCCACCTGCCCGCAGCAGCTTGCCGCGGATCTGCTGGAGCTCGGCCAGGGTGTCCACCTCCCACGCCAGGTGCGCGAGCCCGGGACGGCGGCCCGGGCTCTGCGGGGAAACCGGGCCCTCGATCTGCATGAGGGCCAAGTCGTGGTCGTTGGTCGACCCTTCGGCTCGTAAGAACGCGGCCTCGGGCATCGTGCCGCCGTCGGCGTGGAGGCGGTGGTCGACGCGGAAGTTCAGCAGCTCGGTGTAGAAGGCGACGCTGCGTTCGACGTCGCGGACATGGAGCACGGCGTGGTTGAGACGCTGGACGGGCATGTCACTCCTCGCTTGGTTGCGAATAGTGCGTAGCCACACCATAGGGATGTGGTGACGGTCCTACAAAAGGCACATTGATGTGCGTAAAGCACACCACTGACCCCGACCGTGGCAGTGTCGCCGCCCCGCACCTGGGCGACCCCTGGCCCGCCGACGTCCCCGATCCACGCATGAGCTGGCCGGACAACGGGCGCCGGACCGCCGCGGACCCGCGGACCCCTGCTGTGCCGACGCTGAAGATGCCGCGGGTTGTGCGTGACTCCGAGGCCGAATACCGGGGCGGGTGCCGGCGCACAAGGCCGACGAAGAGAGGCGAGGGGCGGGGACCGACCCCTTCGAAGCGGAGACCCCGATGGTCAACCCGATCCCGACGTTCCTCTCACCCGCCCCCTGGCCAAGAACCCCGAGCGCGGCTTTGACTTGCTCGGACACAGCAACGGCAGTGAAGGGACACGGTTGTGCGCGCACGGGGCATCAACTACGACACAGGGTTCCTCCCAGGGGAAGAACTCTCCCGCAAGAGCTTCAGCATTGAGACGGTCCGGCACGACATGACGGTGATCTCCGGAGATCTTCACTGTGACGCCGTTCGTATCTCGGGACGAGAGCCTGAACGGTTGAGCATCGCTGCAAGACAAGCTGCAGAGGTCGGCCTTGAGGTCTGGTTCGCCCCCTTTCCCGTGGACCTTCCCCGCGACCAGTTGCTCCCGTTCTTCGCCGACTGCGCCGCTCGTGCCGAAGCCGTACGGGAGGTCGGCGCCGATGTGGTGTTCGTCGCCGGATGCGAGATCAGCGCGTTCTGCGGCGGTTTCATCCCGGGCGACACCTACGGTGACCGTATGCGGGCCATGGCAGCCGCCGACATGGAGTGGTGGTCCTCCCTCGGGCCGGTGCAAGAACGCCTCAACGACTTCCTCCCCCAGGTCGCCGCGACCGTCCGTACGGACTTCGGCGGGCAGGTCACCTACGCCTCGGCACCCTGGGAGTTCATTGACTGGGGTGCGTTCGACCTCGTCGGCATCGATGCCTACCGGGCCTCCTACAACGCCGACAGCTTCCGTGACGAGTTGCGTGGGCACCTCGCCCACGGCAAGCCCGTCGCGGTGACCGAGTACGGAACCTGTGCCTACCAGGGCGCGGGCGAACGTGGCGGCATGGCCTGGCAGGTGCCCCACGGCGCGGTCCCGGACGAAGACGAGCAGGCGCGCTACCTCACCGAATTGCTGGACATCTTCGAGGACGAAGGCGTGGACACCGCGCTCTGGTTCACCTTCGCCGGCTACAGCAGGCCCGGGGAGCAAGACCTCGGCTCCTACGGCGTCGTCCGGATGCTCGACGAGACGCGCTGGGAACCGAAGAAGGTGTTCCACACGATGGCCGCCAGATACCGACGCGGCTGACGTACCAAGACCTCCAGCCCTTGGCAGCAGCACCCGCTCTACAGCCCCCCATCACCGGCGGCTCAGCAGCCTGTCCTTCTTGGGTGACTAGGCGCGCGTCGTCGCGGGGCCACGAGACGTCCCATCTGCGTCCGAAGGGTGCGGGCCCGGGCGCCCCTGCCGGTGCCGGAAAGCCGTGCGTACGTGCGGTGCGTGAGTGGCAGGCCTTCTCGAAGGCGTCAGTCGGGGTGCACTCACCGGCTCGTTGTCGTTCTCCTGAGACCGGGCAAGCAAGACCCGGCCTCACGTGACCCCGGAGACGGCGCGTGCCGTTATGCTGCCGCCCCGTGGATGCAGTCGTGGTGGTGCGCGCGGGCTCGGGGCCGGAGGTCCTGCTCGTGCACGGGGGCGCCGGCCCGCGGACAACGTGGGGTGCCTTGTCCGTACTGGGCGACCGCTGGCGGCTGGCGTGCGTGCACCGACGCGGCTATCCGCCGAGCCCGGCGCCACGGAACGGTCAGGACTACGAGGTGGATGCCTTGGACCTGGCGCCGCTGCTGGTCGGCCGCCCGCACGTCGTCGCCCACTCCTATGGCGCTCTGGGAACGTTGGTCGCGGCTGCGGCCGCGCCGGGCAGCGTGCGCTCGCTCACTCTGATCGAGCCGCCCCTGGCCTTCTTCGTCCCGGACGATCCCGATGTGGCGCGGCTCGAGCACCTCGGCGATGCGGTCCTCACTCACGGAATGGACACGGACCCCGCCGAGCTGCGGGAGTTCCTGCGCCTCGCGGGCGCCGTCGTCGACGACGGCCCGCTCCCGGATGGTGTGGCCGTCGGCGTCCGCCGGGCGCACGGGGCCCGGCTGCCCGGCCAGGTGCGTCCACGGCTCGACCTCATCCGTCGAGCTCGCGTCCCGGTGCTCGTCGCATCGGGAGACCACGCAGTCGCACACGAGCGGATCTGCGACGCCCTCGTGGTCGCGCTCGACGGCGAGCGCGCCGTATACCCGGGCGCGGGACACTTCGTCGCAGCGGCACCGGGCTTCGCCGCCCGGCTCGACACCTTCCTCCGCGCGAGCGAGAACTGAGGGCCCCAAGGCGTACGCGGACTCGCAGTAGCCATGCTCACCGGGCACGGCGGTGAGGCAGTCGGCCACCCGAAGCGCACCGAACACACCGAGCAGCAGCCACGCCAGCTCAAGGCCGTCGGCGTGAGACTCCGTCAGCGCGGCCTTTTCCTCCTCACTGCTCTGCTCCTGCCAGACCAGTCCCACTAGTCGGCGGCCCGCAGGAGGATCTGCTCCGGGGCGAGCCGGGGATCTCGGCGATGCCCTTGAGATGCTTATCGATCGCGCGTCGCCGGCTGCTGGAGCCGCTTCCAGGTGTGAGCCTGGTTGGGTTCGGTGTGCCGCAGCACCACCTCCTGGCAGTTCTGGACCGCCTCGGAGACCAGCTGGTGCATCGCCCGCCGCAGCGGTTCGGGCATCTGGGGGCCGTCCATGGCCCGCACGCTGGAGGCGCTGCGCACCCGGCCACCGGAGTCGTGGCCCTTGCTCACCCGGACGGCCCTCCAGCGCGGGCAGCGACCCGTAGGTGCAGACCCCTTGACGCTGGTCAGCAGGGGGGCGGATCGTAGCCGTTCGCGGCACTGCCAGGCAGGCGGCCGGGTTCAGCAGGGACGTGACGCGCGGCAGGGGGTGATCGTGCCAGGTGCGTGGCGGCCCGCCGCCGACAGCGCCACCAGGAGCAGGCAGCTCGCCACGGCGAGGGCCGCCGTCGCCAGCAGGGTCTCCGAGGCCGTGAGGACACCGTGGTCGGTGAGGAGGGTGACGGCGTACGGGGCGAACATGCCCGTGTACGCGGCCGTCCAGAAGTACGAGGTCAGGCTGGCCAGGCGGTGTGGGGGCGCGGCCGCCGTGACCTGGGTGAGGCCGTGGGTGAGGGTGAAGCCATAGCCCGCGCCCAGGGTGGCTGCGGCGGTCATCGCCCATGGCTGGGAGTCGGCGTGCACCGCCCACGCGGCCAGCGACAGGCCCGTCGCGATGGCCAGGAGGCCCGTGATCGCCGAGGCGAGGTGGTGGTGGGCCGCCGCGCGGCGGGCCAGGGGCTGGACCAGGAGGCCGGTCCCTGGAACCACGGCGGTGGCTGCGCCTGCGTAGACGAGGTGGGCGTGGACCAGGGCGGGGAGGGTGACGAAGCCGATCGTCGGCGCGGCGAAGATCCAGGGAGCCAGGGGGAGGACCGTGCGGCCGAAGGTGAGGGGGCGCGCATTGATCTTCGCAGCGTCCGGCACCGGGGACGGTGCCCGCCCTTCCCCACGTTCCTGGCTTGGCTCGCGTGCGGGGAGCCCCACTCGCCCCGCGGGACGACTGCTCAAGGCCGGGGCGGGACGATTGTCCACAACGGCGACAGCGACAGGACGGGTTTCCGGTGCGGTGCGTGCCGCCAGCCAGGCTGCTGTGGCCAAGAGAACGTGTGGAACGTAAGCCGTGATCATGGGGTGGGGGGACCACTGGGCGATCAGCGCCGCCGTCAGTCCGCCGGAGGCGAAGCCCGCCGAGACGAAGAGGCCTGCCCGGCGGGAGGCCGTGGACGCGGGCGCACCCGACGGCACGTACGGCGGTGAGGACAGTTCCTTGATCCACGCGCTGCCCGCTGTCAGGAGTACGCCCGCACTCACGCCCGTGAGGAAGCGCCCTGGCAGCAGCAGCGCCGGGGCTGTCGCCCCCTGGATCAGGAGCAGCGTCGACAGCAGGTTCGCCGTGAGCGCGCTCAGCGCGATGCGGCGGCGGCCCCTGCGGTCCGCCAGTGGTCCGGCGATCAGCAGGCCGGGGACGAGGCCCACGACGTACACCGCGAACAGGCCCGTGACGTCGGACTCGGTGAGGCCCAGTTCGAAGCGGTAGGCGCCGAGGAGGGCCGAGAACTGGTTGGCGCTCCAGCCGGAGGCCAGCATCATCCAGGCGGCGCGTATGCCGTGCCGGGGAGCGGTGCCAGGCGTTGCGCCGATGGGTGTCAACGGTGGCTTTCGCGCAGGTGGGGAGGCGGGTGCTTCGGTACTCATGCCCTTAGTTCTAGGCGCCCCACCGGCCCTCGCGCCGTCGGCGTTCACCATTCCTGAAGGCCACAGAGGTGCCCCGCCGGAACCCGCTTACGCTGGCAGGCATGACCTCGTTCTCCCTCGACCTGCGACTCCTGTCGTCGTTCCTGGCCGTCGTGGAGGAGGGCCACTTCGGGCGGGCCGCCGCCCGGCTGTTCCTGTCGCCGCCCGCGGTGACCGCGCACGTGCAGCGCCTGGAGAACGACCTGGGCGTACTGCTGCTCCACCGCAACCCGGTCGCCCCGACCCCGGCCGGGGAGCGCCTGGCCGGGCACGCGCGCACACTGCTCGCGGCGTCCGCTGCGGCGCTGGACGACATGACGGAGCTGGTCCACGACACCCGACGGGCGCGCCCGCTGCGTGTCGGCATCATGGGCCACGGCTCGGCCGAGCTGACCCCGGCGGCCATCAACGCCTACCGCCGTGCCCGCCCCGAAGCCCCTGTCGACATCAGGAACTTGGACTTCACCGAGCACGCGTCCGCCCTGGTCGAGGACCGCGTCGACGTCGCCTTCGTCCGCCCCGCTCCGGACGACGACCGCGTCACCGCCGACCTCCTCACCACCGAGCAGCGCATCGTTGCCGTCCCCGCCCGCTCGGCGCTCGCCGACGCCCACGCCACCGGAGCCACCGTCGCGGACGTCGCCGATCTACCCTTCGTCCGTGTCCCCGGGCACACCCCGCGCCCCTTCACGCAGTACCTGTACTTCGACGACGCGGGCCGCCGCCGCGGGCCCGACTCCGCCGTCACCCCGCAGGAGGTACTGACCAGTGTCGTCACGGGCCGCGCCGCGGGCTCGGGCCTGAAGTCCTTCGCCCGCTACTACGCCTGGCCGGGCGTTGTCTTCGTGCCGGTCGTCGACGCCCCCTGGGAGAGCAGCTACCTCGCCGTCCGCGCGACCGACACCAACCCGGAGGTGCGGATCTTCCGCGCCCTGACGGTGGCGCTGGCGCGGGGGGCCGGGGGAGCGGGGCTGACGGTCCGCTGATGACGCCTGCCCATGGAGCGGATCGCCGACCGACCGTGGAAGGCCCTTAGCCTCGGAGCCCAGTCCGTCGTGCTGCCCCGCCGCTGGGTGGTCGAGCGCTTACTGTGGTGGAGCATGCGGCCCGGCGGCACTGCCGCGACCATGAACGGCTCCCGCGCGTGAGTGCATCGCTCATCACCTGGGCAACCAACACGCTCATGACCCGCCCGCCCGCCCGAACGACGAGCAGCAGCGGCGGGCCGTGCCCGGGTAGAAGGCCACCGGCTTGTTCTCCCGTCTGCGCCGCTGAGCCAGGCAGCATCGGGCGGGCGCGGGCCAAGGGCACCCTGGACAAGCCCACGTCGGCGGCGGCGAGGTGATGGGTACAAGTACCGGTATGGCACGGGAAGGCGTCCAGTTGGCTGGCCGTGTGGACCGGGCCCGGGAGGTCGTGGATGGTCCGCGGCTTCGGCTCGCAGTCGTACGCCGCCATCGTCCACGACCGCGTCACCGCCAACCCCGCGCGAGGCCGTGCTCCTGGTGGTCAGGGGACCGCGTCCGGCGGAACCTCCCCTACGCCTACGCCTACGCCTACGCCTACGCCTCGGGCACCGGCGTATGGGGTCTCGCGGGCGCGGTGGAAGCATGCCGGTTCAGCGGAGCGGTGGCGTTTCGCTGTCGCCGGCGGTCAGGGCCACATGACCGCGCACGTGCAGGTCAGTCCGCATCATCGGTGCGGAGCGCCAGGTCGAGGAGGCCGGGGAAGCGGGCGTTGAACTCCTCGCGGCGCAGCCGGTTGAGCCTCTTGGGGCCCTGGTCGCGTTGTTCGACGAGTCCGGCGTCGCGCAGGACCGAGAAGTGGTGGCTCTTCGCGGCTCGGCCGACCGGCACGTCGAAGTTGCTGCAGCTGAGCGTCCAGTCAGGGTGGCTCGCCAGATCGCGTACCAACTGGATGCGCACGGGGTCGGCGAGCGCGGACAGGGCCGTCAGCAGTGGCACGTCGTCGGGGTGGGTGTGCACCGGCGACTGACGGTGGCTTCTGCTCTCTGTGCGGTCCGTCACGACTCAGCCTCCCGCGCCCAGTGTTCGACGCCCATCATACAGTGCTAGTGTTCGCTTCCCGTCGAACACTAGCGGAAGGGTGCTGCGTATGCGTGCGGTCGAGTTCCAGGAACACGGCGGCCCTGAGGTGCTGCACATCGTGGAGGCTCCGGTGCCTGAGCCAGGTCCTGGTCAGGTCACTGTCGATGTGGTCTGGGCCGGGGTGAACTTCGCGGACGTCAAGGCGCGGGCGGAGGGTTACCGGGTGCCTGCGCTGCCCTACCGTCCCGGCCTGGAGGTGTCCGGGCGCATCCGGGCGGTCGGTGAGGGCGTCGAGAGGCTGCGGACGGGACAGGAGGTCGCCGCTCTCGTCGGTGGCGGCGGCTATGCCGACGTGGTCCTCGCCGAAGCCGCGACGGTGTTCGCGCTGCCCGGCGGGATGGACTTGCGGACCGCGGCCACGCTCCCCGTCGTGCTGCCGACCGCGCACGCCCTGATCCACGAGGTGGGACGGCTGCGCGCCGGGGAGAGCGTGCTGGTGCACGGCGCGGCCGGGGGCATCGGCACGGTGGCGGGACAGTTGGCCCGGGCGGCGGGCGCCGGTGCCGTGTACGGGGTGGCCTCCACCGACGCCAAGGCCGAGTACGCCTTGGCACACGGCTACGATGAAGTGTTCTCTCCCGCCGCCTTCGACAGGGACGTCCGCCGGGCAACCGACGGCAAGGGCGTCGACCTGGTCCTCGACCCGGTGGGCGGCGACACGCTGCGCCGTGGCCTTGAGGCACTGTCCGTCTTCGGACGCATGGTGTCCTTCGGCAACGCCGGCGGGGCCGAACCCTGGCAGGCCGGCCAGGGCGAGCTGTATCCGCAGGGACGCTCCATCGGGGGCTTCTCCGTACTCGCGCTCGCCCAGTCGGCGCCCGACGCCCTGCACGCACTGACCGAGCGCGCTGTGCGCGCCGTCGCCGACGGAAGGGTCACCCTGCCCGTCACCGCCGAATTCGACTTGGCCGACGCGGCAGGCGCACACCGCCTCGTCGGCGGGCGTGACTCCACCGGCAAGCTCCTGCTGCGCGTCGCCGCCTGAACTCACGCCGTCGCAGACCGGACGGCCGCCAGAAGCGACAACTCGGGACGTATGCACCGCCCTCGCCTCAAGGACACGGACATTCCCATGCAGTACTCCAGCCCGGCCCGGAGCGTTTCCGCCCTGGCGGAAAGGGCGCCCGCCCCTCTGCTCGTGATGGCCGGTGTCAGCGGCATTCAGTTCGGCGCGGCCCTCGCCCCGCTCGCGTATCCCCAGGCAGGCGCCGCCGGGGTGGTCTTCCTGCGTCTGCTGATCGCCGGCGTGCTGTTGTGCCTGCTGTGGCGCCCCGGCCGTCACACTCTTACGGAGACGAAGGGATCCTGGAAGACGGTGCTCGCCGCCGGGACCCTCCTCGCCGGCCACCACATCGCCTTCTTCGAAGCCGTCGACCACATCCCGCTCGGGATCGTCGCCACGATCGAGTTCCTCGGCCCCTTCACCATCGCCCTGCTCGGCTCACGCCGGCTGATCGACCTGCTGCCGGCGTTCCTGGCGGCAGGCGGCGTCATCATGCTCAGCGGCACGGGCACCGGCCCCCTTCCCCCGGCCGGCCTCGCGCTGGCGGCCGCAGCAGCATGCTGCTGGGCCGGATACATCCTCGCCTCCTCCCGCATGGCCACCCGACTCGGCGGCGGCCAGGGCCTGGCCGTGGCCATCAGCTGGGCAGCCCTGCTCAGCGCCCCCTACGGCATCGCCCACGCCGGCAGCGGCCTGCTCGACCCGAAAGTCCTGGGCATCGCGGCCATCGTGGCCGTCGCCTCCAGCGTGCTGCCCTACACCCTCAACCTGGAGGCCCTGCGCCGTATCCCGCCCCGCGTCTTCAGCGTTCTCACCAGCCTGGAGCCCGCCGCAGGCGCCCTGTTCGGCCTGCTCATCCTCGGACAGCGTCTCGGCACGACCCAGTGGCTCGGCATCGCCGCAGTCGCCGGCGCCTCCACCCTCGCGAGCCTTATGGGAACCCGAGGACGCAAGACCTCACAGGTCCACGCAGCACAGACCCGTACTCCCGACCAGGACACAGCTCCACCGAACCAGGCACCTCCGCAGCCGCTCGACACATCAGCCACCTGAAGCGGCGTTCCTGTCCTTAACCAACCTGTCGTGCCCACTCGCTCGAGACCGGTCAGGAGTGCCGTGACGGTCGTCCTGGCCGAACGAATGACGCTTCATGGCGGGCGGGGTGAGCTCGTGTCAGTGTGTCGGTCCACTCCGCCGTGCCCCGGTCGTGTCTTGGACCGGCCGGCTTGCCCGAGTCGGGGCGATGCTCGGTGATTCAGCGAGCGGCGAGCAGGCCCGAGGCGGCGGTGACGGCGTTGGGTGCCCCCTCTGACCGCGCCACCGACCGCGCCGCTATGTCCAGCCTCACCCTGCCGCTGGACGACGCCCCCACCCGCGCCCTCGTCCTCATCGCCGGAGGGAACGAGTGGTGGGCCGCCTCCAAGGAGCCGCTGTGCCCGAACCGCCGCGCGGGCCGGTCCCGCCGATAGCTGCCCGGACCGCACCAGGGGCAGGCGATCTCAGGCCGGATTACTGCCTTCATGGCCTGACCCTCAGTTCCCGGTGTTCGTTCGTGACGTCACTATGGGCCAGTGCGGAAGGCCGTACAAAAGGCACATCGGTGTGCGCGACGGAGAGGAACGGGCGTCATGCGGGACAGCGCGGACATCGGGCAGGGCGGCGCGTGCATCGGGATGGCGGCTTCGGCCGGGCCGTGCGCGGGCATCCCCGTCGAGCACATGGACTTCATCCGCCAGGTGCTCGACCGGGTGGGCGACAAGTGGAGCATGTTAATCATCGCCGTTCTGGAAGGCGGCCCGATGCGCTACAAGGACGTGCAGCGCCAGATCCCGGGCATCTCCCCACGCATGCTGACCCGCACCCTTCACCAACTCGCGGAGGACGGGTTGATCAGCCGTACCGCCTACGCCGAGGTGCCACCACGCGTCGAGTACGCGCTCGCCCCGCTCGGCAGCGGCCTGCACGACATCGTCAGGGAGCTGATCCGTTGGGCGGCCGACCACCACGACGAGCTGCGCGCCAACCGTTCCCGCGCCGGCACCCCCACCGCCTTCTCCTCATGAGGGCTGTGTCGTGTTCGAGTGGGCACGTGGGTTCCTCGAACGGGAGAGTGTGGTTATGTCCGTCCGGCCGTATCGGGAGTGGGAGTTCGGGTCAGCGCGTCGGATTCGGGTTCCCTGTCGGCCGTCCAGCAGGCGCTGCCGGGCCCGGCGAAGGCCCGGCCCTCCGGACTCGCGGAGGCGCGGCGGCTCGCCCGCCGTGCGCTCGCCCGAGTGCCGCCGCGACGACCCGCTGACCGCACCGCATCCGGCCCCCCGTTGACCCTCACGTCGCGTCAGGCCGCAGGCTGGTCGTCGACGAAAGGGCAAGCGCCATGAGTTACACCGTCGGGCAGGTGGCCGGGTTCGCCGGGGTCACGGTCCGTACCCTGCACCACTACGACCGCGCCGGGCTGCTCACCCCGAGCGAGCGCAGCCCCGGCGGCTACCGGCTCTACAGCGACGCCGACCTGGCACGCCTCCGGCAGATCCTGTTCTACCGGGAGCTGGGCTTCGCGCTCGACGAGATCGCCGAGATCCTCGCGGACCCGGAGGCCGACGCCCTGGACCGGCTGCGGGCCCGGCGCGCGGCCCTGCGGGCGCGGATCGCCGAGCTGGAGCGGCTCGTGGAGGTCACCGAGCGGGCGATGGAGGTGCAGCGGACCGGCGTACGGTTCAGCCCGCGCGAGCGGTTCGAGGTGTTCGGCGACCTCGCCTTCGACCTCAGCTACGCCACCGAGGCCGGACTCAAGTGGCAGGGGAGCGCCGCGCACCGGCAGGCCATGGCCCGCGCCGCCGAGCACACCAAGGAGGACTGGGCCCGCATCATGGCCGAGGCCGCGGCCTGGCGCGAGGAGGTGCTCGCGGCCTTCGACGCCGGCGAGCCCGCCGACGGGCCGACGGCCATGGCCCTCGCCGAACGGCACCGGGCCCACATCGAGCGCTGGTTCACCGACTGCCCGCCCGACACGCACCTGCGCGTCGCCGCCGACTTCGTGGCCGACCCGCGGGCGTTCGCCCTGCTCGTACCGGTGCCGCAGCAGCGGCCCGGACTCGCCGCGTACCTGGCGGACGCCGTGCGCGCGAACGCCGCCGCGCACGGCGTCCACGAGCCGAAGTCTCACCCTGGACCTGAGGTTGAGGGTGGTGCCCCGACGGGCTCCTCGGACCCCGTAGCGCCCCGTTCCCGGGCGCGTACCCCTCCTGCCGGGGCGCATACCCGGGCGCGTACCCCCAGGACCGATACCGAGGAAACCCGTCCCGCATCCCGAGGACACCGATGAAGATCCTGATCACCACGGCCGGCTCGTACGGTGATGTCGCCCCGTACACGGGCCTCGGCGCCCGCCTGCGCGCGGCGGGCCATGACGTCACGCTCGCCGCCCACGACACGTTCGCCCCGCTCGTACGCGGTTCCGGCCTCCGGTTCCGCGCCCTGCCCGGCGACCCCGGCCGCAGGGGGCCGGCGGCGGCCGACGGGCGCAAGGAGCTGATGCGTACCGCGACCGCGTTCGTACGGGAGCTCGGCGCCGGGCTCGTCGGCGTGGCCGAGGAAGAAGCGGCCGAGGGAGGGGTCGACGCGCTCGTCCTGTCCGCCACCACGGCGCCCCTCGGGTGGCAGCTCGCGGAGGCCATGGACGTACCGGCGCTCGGCGCCTACCTCCAGCCCGCCCACCCCACCCGGGCCTTCGCCCCCGTGGTGAGCGGCGCGCGCTCCCTCGGCGGCTGGGGCAACCGGACGGCGGGCCGCTTCTCCCTGCGGATGGTCGACCGGGTCTACGCCGACGCGGTCCGGGACCTGCGGTCCCGGTTCGACCTGCCCGCCGCCACCTCGGCCGCCGTTCGCGCCCGCCGGGAACGAGCCCACTGGCCCGTCCTGTACGGCTTCTCCGCGGCCGTCGTGGCCCGTCCCGCCGACTGGCGCCCCGGGCTCGACGTCGTGGGCAACTGGTGGCCGCACCAGGCCCCCGACGCGCGGCTTCCCGCGGCCGTCGAGGAGTTCCTGGCCGACGGCCCGCCTCCCGTGTTCATCGGCTTCGGCAGCATGGCGACGGGTGAGGGGGAGCGGCTGGGTCAGCTCGCCGTGGCGGCCCTGCGCCGGGCCGGGCTCCGGGGCGTCCTGCAGTCGGGCCGGGCCGGGCTGCGGGCCACAGGGGACGGTGTCCTGACGATCGGTGAGGTGCCGCACGCCCTGCTGTTTCCCCGGCTGGCGGCCGTGGTGCACCACGCGGGCGCGGGGACCACGGCGGCGGCGTTGCGCGCCGGGGTCCCGGCCGTCCCCGTGCCCGTCACCGCCGACCAGCCCTTTTGGGCGGCGCGGCTGACCGCGGTCGGCGCCGCGCCCGGCCCCGTCCCGTTCCGGAGGCTCACCGTGGACAGCCTCGCCGACGCGCTCACCCGCGCGGTCCGTGATCCCGCGTACGCGTCCGCCGCCCAGGCCGTCGCCCGCGCGATGGCCACGGAGGACGCGGCCGGGCAGACCCTCAAGGCCGTGGAGGGGCTGGCGCGGAGGTGAGGCGACGGCGGGACGGGGGCTCGTCATGGCGGGTGGCGGAGGGCGGGTGGCCGACGGCGGACCAGGGGTGCGGAGGGCGGACCGGAGCCCCGGTCCCGCTCCCGCCCCGGCACATCACCGCCGCGGCTCCGGTCGCCCCTCCGGTGGCACCTCCTCGCCCTGCGGGACCGGCCCCGGTGCCGTCCCCTCGCCGAACGGGCGTCCGCCCAACTGCTCGCGGTGGTGAGGGGCCAGCCAGCCGGAGAGGTCCGGCCCGAGTGGTACGACGGCTGCGGGGTTGATGCCGGTGTGCACCTGGTAGTAGTGCCGCTTGATGTGGTCGAAGTCGACCGTGTCGCCGAAGCCCGGCGTCTGGAACAGGTCCCGCGCGTACGCCCACAGCACCGGGTCCTCGGACAGCTTCCGCACGTTGCACTTGAAGTGGCCGTGGTAGACGGCGTCGAAGCGCACCAGGGTCGTGAACAGCCGGATGTCGGCCTCGGTGATCGTGTCGCCGACGAGGTAGCGGCGGCGCTCGAGCCGCGCCGAGGTCTCCTCCAGGCGCCGGAACACGTCCCGGCACGCGGACTCGTACTCGCTCTGCCCGGCGGCGAACCCCGCGCGGTAGACGCCGTTGTTGACGTCGCGGTAGATGCCGTCCATGACGGTGTCGATCTCGTCGCGCAGCGGCTCGGGGTACAGGTCGGGCGCACCCGGCCGGTGCAGGGAGGTCCACTCCGTGGCCAGGTCGAGCGTGAGCTGCTGGTAGTCGTTCGTGACGAGCTTGCCGCTGTGCGTGTCCACGAGGGCGGGCACGCTCACCCCGCCCGGGTAGCCGGTCTCGCGGGCGTCGTACGCCTCGCTCAGGTAGCGGATGCCGAGGACCGGGTCGCGGTCGTCCGGGTCGAGGGTGAAGCGCCAGCTGCGGTCGTCCTGGATCGGGTCCGTGACCGCCAGCGAGATCGCGTCCTCCAGGCCGAGCAGCCGGCGGGAGATCACCGCGCGGCTCGCCCAGGGGCAGGCGCGGCTGACCACCAGGCGGTAGCGGCCCGCCTCCACCGGCCAGCCGTCCCGGGCGTCGGCCGTGACGCGGTCCGCGAAGTGGCTCTTGGAGCGTTTGAACGGCTTCCTGCCGTACGCGGCGTTGCTCCTCGCCGTGCCCTCGCCGCTCTTCGCCGTGTCCCCGTCGCCCTTCACTGTGCCCTCGTCGCCGAGCACCGCGTCGCCGTCTCCCTGCACCACGTCCCCGTCGCCCTGCACCGCGTCCTCGTCGCCCTTCACCATGTCTCCGTCGTCCCTCGCCGGGTCCCCGTCGTCCGTCCCCGTGCCCCGGGCTCCCGCCGCCCCGGCACCCGCGTCCTCGGCGGCGCTCACCGCAGGCGCTCCGTGCGCGGGGCGGGCAGCGGCGAGAGGTCGTAGAGGCGGTCGAGCAGCGCCGCCTCGTTGCCCGCGAGACCCGCCTTGCGCAGGGCCTCGTCGGCCTCCGCGATCGGGCCGGCGAGCAGCAGGGCGGCGCCCGGCGCGGGGTCGGCCAGCGCGGCGCGCGCGGTGTGCAGCAGTCGCAAGCAGGCCTGCGCGGCGGCCAGTTCGGGATACGTCGTGCCGGTCATGTCGCGTGGCTCCTCAACCCGTGAGTTCAGTATGTGACGGTGCAACCCCCACTCTTGCGCACGGGTCTGACAATTGCCCCTCAAGCGCCGCGCGCGTGCCTCTCCTCGGGCGCCCGACCGCCCCGGCGGACGAGCCGCAGCCGGAGGTCCCGCGGCATCAGGGTGAGGCGCTCGGCGACGCGCAGCCGGTAGCCGGGCTCCGGCAGCAGGTCGTAGCGGCGCAGCAGCAGCGCCAGGACCAGGGTGGCCTCGTGGAGCGCGAACTGGCGGCCGATGCAGGCCCGCGCCCCGGTGCCGAACGGCTTGAAGACGTGGGCGGGCCGCGCCCGCACCGCCGCGGGGGTGAACCGGTCCGGGTCGAACTCCCCGGGGTGCGGACCCCATGCCTCCGGATCCCGGTGCAGCATCACCGTCAGCACCAGTGCCCAGGCGCCCCGCCGCATCGGATGGACGCCGCCGAGGACCGTGTCGGCGCGGGCCTGACGCGAGAACGCGGGCGCGGTCGGCCACAGCCGCAGCGACTCGTCGAGCACCCGCCGCACGTACCGCAACTTCGCCACCTGGTCGTACGCCGGTGACGCGGCGTCACCCCACACCTGGTCGACCTCCTCGCGCGCGCGGGCCAGCACCTCGGGGTGGCGGGCCAGGTAGTGCAGCGCGAACGACAGGGCGCCGGAGGTCGTCTCGTGCCCGGCCACCAGAAAGGTGATGACCTGGCGCCGGATGTTCTCGGCGGACAGCCGCTCCCCGGTCCGCGGGTGCGCGACCTCCAGCATCCGGTCGAGCAGGTCCCCGCGCGCGGCCGAGGCGTCCGCCGCCCGGCGGGCCGCGACCACCTCGTCCACGGTCCGGTGCAGATACGCCACGTGGGCCGCGTTGCGCCGCTCGGCGCCGCGCAGCAGCGGCGCGAGTACGGGCGGCTGGACGTTGCGGCGCTGGGCGTACGACAGCGTGCCGACCATGGCGGTCACGAACGGGTGCGGCCGGGCCCGTTCGAAGGAGCCGAAGTCGTGGCTGAACCCTGTGCGGGCGATGGTCTCCAGCGTCAGCTTCGTCATGTCCCCGGGCACGTCCACGGTCCGCCCCGCCGCCGCCCGCGCGTCCCAGTGGTCGAGGAGCCGCCCGGCGACGTCGAGCATCAGCGGGTGGTAGGCGGCCATCGCCTCACGGCTGAAGCCCGGCGCCAGGATGTCGTGCGCGAGCTGCCAGTTCGGCTCGTGGTTGTACGCGGTGAACAGGCCGTCCCCGGCGAGCGGCCGCAGGTTGGCCACCCCGAGCCCCACGTGCTTGGCGAACCGCGTCTCGTCGGCCAGTTCGGCCGCGAGCCGCGCGCCCCACACGAACACGATCTCCTTGCCGAAGGCCTTGCGCCGGAACACGGGCCCCAGGCCGGCCGCGATCCGCATCGAGTCCTGCACCGGTGTCCGCGGGTCGACCCCGAGCACGTCGCCCAGGAGCGGGACCCGGCGCGGCGGATGCGGTATCCGGTCGAGCCGGGGCCAGCCGAGTTCCGCGCCGCGGAACCCCTTCGGCGGCGGTGAGCCGGCGCCCTCCGCCTGCCGCGTCGTCTGCGCCACGTCCGCCATCTCCCCTGCGCGTGCGGCCCGTTGAGCCGTCTTGTACATGGATTCAACAGCGGGGCCAGTCTCGGCCCGTTGTTGAATCCACGTCAAGTAAGGTGCTCGCATGGCCGCGAACCGCCCGGAGCGCACCCGCCGCAGGCTCAGTACCGAGGAACGCAGGGAGCAACTGCTCGGCGTGGGCGCGCGGCTCTTCGCGCGGAACCCCTACGACGAGGTCTGGATCGAGCAGGTCGCCGAGATCGCGGGCGTCTCGCGCGGCCTGCTCTACCACTACTTCCCGACCAAGCGGGACTTCTTCGCCGCCGTCGTGGAGCGGGAGAGCGCCCGCATGCTGCGGCTGACGGCGGCCGAGCCGGGCCTGCCGGTCCGCGAGCAACTCGCCGTCGGCCTGGGCGTGTTCCTCGACTACGTGCGCGAGCACGCCGAGGGCTTCCGCGCCTTCCACCGCGCCGAGGCGGCCGGGGACCCCAAGGTCCGCGAGGTGTACCGCGCGGGTCTGGCCGCGCAGGAGCGGCAGATCCTCGCGGCCCTCGCCGCCGACCCCGAGACCGCGTGCCTCGCCGACGGCCTGCCCGCGCTGCGCCTGGCCGTGCGCGGCTGGCTCGCCTTCCTGGTCGCCGTCTGCCTGGAGTGGCTCGACACCGGGAGGCCCGGGCGCGACGAGGTGCGGGACCTGTGCGCCCGGGCCCTCCTGGGCGCGGTCCTGCCGTGAGCCGCGCCCGGGGACCCGTACCGCCAGGGAGCCCCGCCCGGGGTACCCGTACCGTCAGGCGGCTATCGTCAGCTTCGGGGGCCGGGGTGCGAGCGGACGCAGCGGGGGCACCACGCGCCCGTCGGGCAGGAGTTCACCGGTGTCGTCGAAGACGATCGTGCCGTTGCACAGCAGGCTCCAGCCCTGCTCGGGGTGGGCGCTGACGACGCGCGCGGCATCCCGGTCGGATCCGTCGGCGGATGGGCACGGCGGCTGATGGGCACACATGGCGCACCTCCGGGTCGCTGTTCTGCGGCGCCGCTCGCCGCGGCACCCCCTAGTACGAGTAATGACTCCGGCGCACGCTCGGACTCGTCGCCGCGGGGGCTCATCAAGGCACGCTGATTCACGCGGGGAGGAACCCCGTACGGAAGTGCTCCAGCAGTGCGCGCCGTGCGCCCTCGCTGTCCTCGGTGAGACGCTCCGCGGCCCGCGGGAAGAAGCCGTCGCCGACCGACCGTGTCGACCCGGCCGTCCGCGGGGCCCCGGGGCCCGGACGTAGGCTGGTGGGCGTGGCAGCGGACCGGCTCCGGTGGGAGCGCGAAGGGGCGTGGGAGGTCGTACGGCCGGGCGGGGCAGGGCCCCTCCGCGGCGTGGAGGTGGTGGGATACCACGACACGGGGGCGGCCGGCGTCGACATGCGCGTGCTCCCGCAGCCGCGGCTGACCCTCGTCCTCACCTTCGGCGGAGAGCCCTTGGCCGTCGAGAGTCCCGGCGGACGGCGCGGACTCGACGGCCTCGTCGCCGGTCTCGCACCGGCGGGCGCGCGTATCCGGGGCGAGCGGGTGAGCTGCGTCGAGGTGCGCATGTCGCCGGTGGCGGCCTACTCCCTGCTCGGTACCGCCCCGGCCGACCTGGACGGCGCGGTCGTCGGACTGCGGGACCTGTGGGGGCGCCCCGAGGCGCGGCTGCGGGAGCGCATGGCCGCGTGCGCGCGCTGGGAGGAACGCCTCGCCCTGGTCGACGCGTTCCTCGCCCGCCGCTGGGACGCGGCCCCGCGGATGACGGCCGAGGTCGCCGCGTGCTGGGCGGCCATCGTGGCCCGGCGCGGCCGGGTGCGGGTCGACGAACTGGCGGCGGCGTGCGGCTGGAGCCGCAAACGGCTCTGGTCACGGTTCACCGCCCAGGTCGGCCTGACGCCCAAGCGCGCGGCGATGCTGGTCCGCTTCGACCGTGCCGTGCACGCCTTGTCCACGGGCACGGGCGCCGCCGAGGCAGCCGATTCCTGCGGGTACGCCGACCAGTCCCATCTGCACCGGGACGTACGGGCCTTCGCCGGGTGCACCCCGGCCGTGCTGGCGGGGCGGATACGACGGGACCCGGATGGCGTGTGGCAGCAGGGGTGGTGAGGGCGGTCGCCCTGTGCGGCGGCAGGCGTGCCGAGGGACGGTGGGCCCGGGTGCGGCGGGTGGTTGAGGCGGGTGCCGCCCCTCACAGGCGTGCTCCGCGGGGGCACGGGCGTGTCCCTCACGGACGGGTGTCGGCGGCGGCGCGTGCGGCGGTCCCTCCGGCAGGCCGGGGCGGTGCCGTGAAGGCCAGGTAGCCGACTGCGGCCAGCAGTTCGCACCCGGCGGCCACGAGCAGGGCGCCAGGCAGCGACCAGGTGGCCAGCGGGCCGCCGAGGCCCGCGCCGACCGCGTACCCCGTGATCTTCAGGCTGGCGCCCGTGGTGAAGATCTGGCCGCGCAGCCGCTCCGGGGCCTCGCGGTGCCGCACGGCGAACAGCGCGGTGAGCTGGGGTCCCGCCCCGGCCCCCGCGACCACCATCGCGGCGGCCAGCGGCACGGGCGCGGCCGTCGCCGCCAGGAGGAGCGCGGCGGCCAGGACGAGGGTGCTCGCCAGCACGGTGGCGTCGGGCCGCAGCAGGTCGGGCCGCCGGGCGAGCAGGGCGTTGGCCGTCAGCGAGGCCGCCGCCAGGGCGGTCAGCAGGAACGTACCGGCGTGGGACGAGCCCCACGCCTCCTCGCCGAGCAGGGGAGTGCAGGCGACCAGCGTGCCGACGCCGACGTACGACACGACGGACGTCAGCGTCGCCCGCGCCAGCAGCCGGGTGCTGCTGATGGCGGCGAAGCCGGAGACCAGGTCGGCGAGGACCGAGGAAGCGGGGCCGCCGGGTGTCGGCGCCGGACGGCCGGGCAGCGTCCAGGCCGCAGGCAGCGCGAGCAGGATCAGCACGAGGGACGCCACCACCCCCGCCGCGGGGCCGGCCAGGAGGGCCACGAGGCCCGCGAGAGCCGGGCCCGCCAGACCGGCGACGTTGTAGGTCAGCGCGTCCAGGGCGTTGGCGCGCGGCAGGGCCTCCGGCGCCACCACGCGGGGCAGTTGGGACGTCCAGCCGCCGGCGAGCGCGGGCCCGAGCAGCCCGCCGAGCACGGCCGTGGCGACGACCAGCGGCAGGGGGACGCGGCCGAGGCCCAACAGGACGGCCAGGAGCGCGGCCGCGTAGGCGGCGACCGCGCCGGCGAGCAGCCGCCCCGGCCGTGCGGTCCGGTCGAGCATCGCGCCGAAGACGGGGCCGCCCACAGCGGCGGACAGCGTGATCCCGGACAACAGCGCGGACCCGGTCGCCGCGGATCCGGTGGCCGCGAGCCCGGCCAGCAGCAGCGCGGGCCCTGACATCTCGTCCCCGGTCCGGGCGGCCGCCGCGCCGCTCAGGTAGGTCGCCATGCGGTAACGCTTCATCATGCGGGGGACGTTACGAGGTAACGTAAAAAGTAGGGAAGGGCGTTACAGCGTGCGCACGTGCGCACGTGCGCCTGTGCGCACGCGCGCATGCGCGCCGTTCCGAGGCAGGGCGCACGAAGGAGCACAGGGAGGAGCGCGGGCAGGGGCACGTGAGCGCTCGCGGAAGAAGGCACGGAGGCGGACCCGAGGAGAGCCTCCTGAGCAGGGACCAGAACGGGCACGAAGGCTGGCACGAAGGTTCGCACGAAGGCGGGCGTGAAGACGGCCATGGAGTCGGGCGTGAAGCCAGGCACGAGAGCGGGGGTGGAGGCATGAACGAAGACGCGCGCGCAGACGAGCGCGACGCGGGGCGCGACGACACGTGCGAACAGGGGTGTGAAGACGGGCGCGACGCGGGGCTCGGAGACGAGCACGACCGCAGGCGCGACGGAGGGCGCGACGCGGGGCTCGGAGACGAGTACGACCGCAGGCGTGGCGCGGGGCACGAGGACGAGCGCGACCACGGGCGCGACCAAGGGCAGGCGAGCGATGCCCGTCAGGGCGGTCCGGGTGCCGACGACTGGTCGACCCGGCACTCCGTGCTGCGCACTGCGCAGCGCACCGTCGCCCTCGTCAACGTCCTCTGCGGCGGCACGACACCGACGGTGGCGGCCGTCGAGGCGGTGCTGCGCGAGTACGGCGAGGCCGACCCGCTGCACCTCTGCGCCGAGGGCGTGGCGGAGATGCGCGCCGCCGCCGCGTCCCTGCGCGACGTCTTCGCCGCGCCCGACACCGACACCGCCGCGCACCTCCTCAACCAGCTCCTGGCCGCGGGCTGCGGCCCGCTCCGGCTCACCTCGCACGGCGGCGGGGCACCCTGGCACCCGCACCTCGACAGCGACGACGCGGCACCCTGGGGGGAGTGGTTCCTCGCCTCGTCCTGCATGGCCCTGACCGTGCTGCTCTGGGACCGCCAGCGACCGCCCGGCGGCCTGTGCGCGTCGCCGAGCTGCGCCCACGTGTACCTGGCGGTCGGCCCCGGCACCGCGCGGCGCTACTGCTCCCGCCGGTGCGCGACGCGCGAACGGGTGGCGCAGCACCGCAGGGCGAAGCGGCCGGGGCCCGCCTGACCGCGGCCGGACCCGGACCGGCCGGGGCGCCGGGCCGCCGGCGGCGCTCAGACCAGCCGGAACGTCAGGCAGACCACACGGGTGTCGTCCCGGACGGCGGCCCCCAGGTCGTCCCAGTAGCGGTGGTGGGCCGCGCGCCAGTCGGCCAGGGTGGTGAAGCCCTCGCCCTCGCCGTCGGCGTGCTCCCACGTGACCTCGGCGAAGTCCGTGACCTCCACCGCGGTGATCTCGACCGTGGCGATGGACCGGCCGTCGTCGTCCAGGACGGCGAGGCGTTCGCCGACGAACTCCAGGCCCTCGCTCTCCTGGACGTAGTCCTCCAGGAGGCCCGTCGTCGTGGTCTTGGCGCCGGACAGCACCAGGGCGTTGAGCTCCTCACGCAGCTCGCCGGGCGCGCCCAGCTCCAGGGAGCGCATGCCGTCGACCCGTGGCCACATCGTCCGTCCGCCTCCTCGCGGGGTCGGGCGGCCGAGCCTAGCCCGTGTAGCCCTCGTAGTCATTCCAGCCAGGCGCCTGTGTCACCTCCTCCCACGTCGGCGCCGGCGCCCCGGTCCACTGGCGGGTGAGCTCGCCGGGCAGGCTGTACAGCGGGGCCTTGCCCGGCTTGGCGAGGGCCTGGGAGACGATCGCGGCGCGCAGCACGGGCGCGGCGTGCAGGCGGGGGAGCACCGCGTGCACACGGTCGGCGTACCCGTGCGGGAGCTGCCCTGCGTCGCCCGCGATGTCCAGCCGGGTGCCCGCGCTCACCAGGGCGATCTCCGGCCGTTTGCGTGAGGCGATGCCCTCGGAGGTGTGCAGGGCGATCGCGTCCCAGACGACCTCCACCCGGTCCGCCGCCACCCCGTGCCGGGTCAGGAACTCGGCGGCCACGTCCGCCCCGTCGACGTCGAAGCGCTGGTCGCGGTCGCCCTCCTCGGTCAGGCCCAGGTCGTGCAGGACGGAGCCCAGGAAGAACAGCTCGTCGTCGTAGTCGCGGCCGGGCACCAGGCCCTGCTGCTCGCCGATGCGGCGGCCGTACAGGTAGGTGCGCATGCTGTGGTGGAAGAGCGCCGGTGCTTCGAGGGTCCGGACGTACTGGACGGCCTCCAGCGCCAAGGCGCTCTCCGGGAAGCCGAGTTCCCGGAGAGCGCCCCAGGCGGTGTCGGTGGAAGCGTCCGTGTCCGTGCTCGTCGGAACATCCGGCGCCGTCTGCGGGTGCGTGCCGTCTCGCGTCATGCCAGGGATTCTTCTGCCAGGCCGGACATGGCGGCAATGACGAAAAACCCACCTTTCCTGCCACACGGGTACGCGCCCTCGGCGCCCTCCACGGCCTCCGCGCTCGCCCTCCACGGCCTCCGCGCTCGCCCTCCACGGCCTCCGCGCTCGCCCTCCGCGCTCGCCCTCCGCGCTCGCCCTCCGCGACGTCCACCCCTCGCGGCGGGCCCTGCCGCACGGCTCGCGCAGCCCGCGGGTGGCCTGCCGTACGGCTCGCACAACCCCCGGCGCGCCCCCCCGCTCGGCCCGCGCAACCTGCAACGCGCCCCGCCGCACGGCCCGTGCGCCCCGCAACGTGCCCGGCCGCACGCACAGCCCCCCCAGAGGTCAGCCCGCCGCCTCGCCCAGCCGCGCGAACAGCGGCCGTGCCGCCGGGAGCCGTCCGTCGGTCTCGGTGCACTGCGCGGCGATCCTGGCGGCGGACTCCGGCACGAACGGGCCGAGTTCGTCGGCGAGTACCCGGCAGGCGTCGACCAGGGCGGTGAGGACCGCGTCGAGACGGGCCCCCGCCCGCCGGTCACCGGCCCGCTCGGCCTTGGCCAGCTCCCAGGGGCGCGTCACGTCGACGCAGCGGTCGGCCTCCTCCACGACGCGCCACACCGCGGCCGTGGCCCGGCGGAAGTCGAAGTCCTCCAGAGCCGCGTCGACGTCGCCCCGGACGCGGTGGCAGGCAGCGGCGAGCCGCTCGGTGCCCGCCACGGCGGCGGCCTCGGCGCCGTCCGCGGCGGCGGGCCGTCCCGCGCCACCGGCCGCCGGTGCGGCACGCCGCAGGCGGCCGTCCCGGAACCGGTGAGCCATCGTCACGACCCGGTTGACGAGGTTCCCGAGCCCTCCGGCGAAGTCGGCGTCGGCCCGCGCGAGAAGCCGCTCCCGCGTGAAGTCCGCGTCCCCGACCCGCGGCACGTCCCGCAGCAGCCACCAGCGCACCGGGTCCGTGCCGTACGCGGCGACCAGCTCCACCGGGTCGACGGTCGCCCCGCCGGACTTGCTGATCTTGCGGCCGTCGACGGTGAGGTAGTCGTGAACGAGGACGTCCGTGGGCAGCGGCAGCCCCGCCGACAGGAGCATGGCGGGCCAGTACACGGCGTGGAAGCGGACGACGCCCTTGCCGACGACGTGACAGCGGCGGGTGCTCCCCTCCCACCAGTGGCTGTACGTGGGATCGTCGGTGCCGAGGCCGAGGCTGGTGACGTAGTTGCCGAGGGCGTCCCACCACACGTACACGACCTGACCGGGGTCGCCGGGGACGGGGATGCCCCAGCCGCGGGCCCGGGTGTGCGAGCGGGAGACGGAGAAGTCGTGCAGGCCGCCCGCGACGAGGGCGAGCACCTCGTTGCGGCGCGCGGCCGGTTCGACGCGCAGCGCGCCCGACGAGACCAGCTCGTACAGGCGGTCCGTGTACCGGGACAGCCGGAAGAACCAGTTCTCCTCCGCGACGGGCTGCGGCTCGGTGCCGTGCTCGGCGCAGCGGCCGTCGACCAGCTCGGCCGGGGTGCAGAACTGCTCGCAGCCGACGCAGTACAGGCCTTCGTAGTGCTTGCGGTACAGGTCCCCGGCAGCCGCGCACCGGCGCCACAGCCACTCCACGCCGACGCGGTGGCGCGGGTCGGCGCTGGTGCGGATGAAGTCGTCGAGGGACAGCGCGAGCGGGGTGCCGAGCGCCGCGAAGGCCCGCGCGTTGCGGTCGACGAACTCCGCCACCGGCACGTTCCGCGCCTCGGCGGCCAGGACGTTCTTGAGCGAGTTGTCGTCCGTCCCGCTCAGCAGGCGCACCTCGTCGCCCCGGTGGCGCCGGTGGCGGGCGAGCACGTCGGCCTGCACGAGTTCGAGGGCGAAGCCCAGGTGCGGGCGGGCGTTGACGTAGGGGATCGTCGTCGTGACGTACGTACGGCGTGTGGTCATCGGAACCTCCAGGAGTGAGGCGGGGCTCCGGAACCGCTGCGTACGGAACGAGGCCCCGACTCGGGGCCTCGGAAACATGAACGTCCGGTGTCAGCAGCCCCGTCGGCGGGGCATCATGGCGCGGCGGCACTCGAACGTGATCATGCGGCGATGCTAACAGCCGCCGCGCGCGGGGTGCTTGGCATTTTCTTCCGGGCCCACCCCGCACTCCGGAGCGCTCATCGGCGGGCGGTCGCCCCCCCCCGACCAGAAGGCCTGAAGAAGGCCTCCTCGGCGGGTGGTCGCCCACAGCCCCTGGGGTGCCCGTCGCCCGGTCGCGCCGGCCTCACGCGGGCGGTGCCCCTCCGGCCGACCATGCCGTCGCGTAGCTGCCAGACCGGGGCGCGGCGCCCCTGGTGGACTCGGTACCGCCGCCCGCGGACCAGCACCACGGCACCCCGCGACACCCCACCACGCCCAGGACGGAACCATGCCCCTCACGCCTCCCGCCACCGCCCCGGCACCCTGCGCCCCGGCCGGCCGGCCGCCACGGGGGCGGTGGCTCGCCGTCGCCTCGGTCACGGCGGGGATCTTCGCCCTCGTGACGGTGGAGATCCTGCCCATCGGCCTGCTCCCCGCCATCGGGGACGACTTCGCGGTCACGGACGGCACGGCCGGGCTGACGATGACCATGCCGGGGCTCCTGGCCGCGCTCGCCGCGCCCGTCGTCACGACGGCCACCGCGCGTGTCGACCGGCGGGCGCTGCTCGGCGCCCTCATGCTGCTGCTCGCGGCGGCGAACGTCCTCGCCGCGACGGCGCCCGCCTACTGGCTCGTCCTGGTGTCGCGCGTCGCGGTCGGGGTTGCCATCGGCGGCTTCTGGCCGATCGCCGCCGGACTGGCCGAGCGCCTGGTGCCGGGGGAAGCGGCCGGCCGGGCGAAGGCGGTCGTCTTCTCCGCGGTGCCGCTGGGCTCGGTGCTCGGCGTGCCCCTCGGCACCCTCGTCGGGGACGTCGCCGGATGGCGGACCGCGTTCGCGCTCCTGGGGGCCCTGTCCGTGGCCGTGGGGGCGGCGATGTTCGCGGTCCTGCCGCCGCTGCCGCCCGCCGAACCCCTCCACCCGGCGATCCTGGGCGGGCTCCTGCGGCGCCCACGGGTCCGCCTGGCACTCGCCATGACGTTCCTCGTCGTCCTCGCGCACTTCGGCGCCTACACGTACGTCGCGCCCTTCCTGGACGAGGTGACAGGGGTGGGCCCGGGCCTCGTGACGGTGTTCCTGCTGGTGTACGGGGCCGCCGGGGTCCTCGGCAACTTCGCCGGCGGCGCGGTGGCGGCCCGCCGCCCGCGTGCCGCCTTCGCCTGCGCGGCGGGGCTGATCGCCCTCGCCACGCTGCTGCTGCCCTGGGCGGGGCGGTGGACGGGCGGCGCGGTCGTGCTGCTCGTCGTGTGGGGAGCCGCGTACGGGGCGGTGCCGGTGTGCTCGCAGACCTGGTTCGCCGGTGCGGCCCCCGGTGCTCCGGAGGCGGCCTCGGTGCTGTTCACCGCGTCCTTCCAGGCGACCATCTCGCTGGGGGCTCTGGCGGGCGGGGCGGTGGTCGACCGGGCGTCCACGGCGGCGGTGACGGCGGCCGGGGGCCTGGTCGCGGCCCTCGCGGTGCCGGTGGCGTGCGCGCGGCCCGGCGCCCACCGGGAAGGGTGAGCGCCGGGCCGGGACCACCAGGGGCCGAGGCCGCCAGGGGCCGAGGCCGGAACCGGGCGGCTCCGGCGCGGCCAGGGCGGCCGGGGCGGCCGGGTCAGACCGCGGCCGCGAGCGCCTCGAACTGGGCATCCGTCAGCGTGATTTCGGCGGCCGCCGTGTTCTGCTCCAGGTGCGCCACGCGCGAGGTGCCCGGGATGGGCAGCATCACCGGGGAGCGGCGCAGCAGCCAGGCGAGAGCGAGCTGCGCGGCGGTCGCGCCGTGCTCCTTGGCGGCGGCGTCGAGCGGCCCGCCCGGGCGGGCGAGTTCACCGGTGGCCATCGGGTACCACGGGATGAACGCGATGTTCTCGCGCTCGGCGTACTCCAGGACCTCCTCGGCGGAGCGGTCGGCCAGGTTGTACTTGTTCTGCACGGAGACGATGTCGGCGATCTCGCGGGCCTGCTCGAGCTGCTCGACCGTCACCTCGGACAGGCCTATGTGCCGGATCTTGCCCTCCTCCTGGAGCAGCACGAGCTCACCGAGCTGGTCGGCGAGCGGCACCTGCGCGTCGATGCGGTGGAGCTGGAACAGGTCGATGCGCTCGACGCCGAGGTGGCGCAGGCTCAGCTCGGCCTGCTGGCGCAGGTACTCGGGCCGGCCCACCGCGCGCCAGTCGTCCGGGCCCGAGCGGGTCAGCCCGGCCTTGGTCGCGACGACCAGGTCGTCGGCGTACGGGTGCAGCGCCTCCTTGATGAGGACCTCGTTGACGAAGGGGCCGTAGGAGTCGGCGGTGTCGATGAACGTCACGCCGAGTTCGACGGCGCGGCGCAGGACACGCAGGGCCTCGTCCCGGTCCTTCGGTTCACCCCAAACGCCGGGCCCGGTGAGCTGCATGGCGCCGTACCCGAGGCGGTTGACGGGCAGGTCGCCGCCGAGGGCGAACGAGCCCGAGGCGTCGGCGGGGCGCGAGGTGTTCGGGGTGCTCATGGAGCTGTCCTTTCACGGCGTTCACGACGTACGGATGTCACACGGTGGATGCCACGTGGAGGACACATGGCGGATGCCACGAGGTGTGCGCCACCGAACCTATGCGCAAGGCGGTGTGCGGGGCGACGGCCGCCCCGCCTCGGCCACCGTCGGCCGTCGCCCCGCGTGGGCGGCGCCACCTCTCGTACGTCCTTCTCGTACGCCCTGGTGGGACGGGGCGTCACGTCGGACAGGACAGGGCGGGACTGGGCGGGACAGGACTGGGCTGGGCGGGGCCGTGGGGGCCGTCCCCCGGGCTGGGCGTCACGCGAGCCGTCGCACCAGCTCCGCCGCCACCGGCCCGGAGGACGCCGGGTTCTGGCCGGTGATCAGGTTCCGGTCCACGACCACGTGCGGGGCCCACGGTTCGCCCTCCTCGAAGGCGGCGCCCGCCGCGACCAGGCGGTCCTGGAGGAGCCACGGGGCCCGGTCGGCGAGACCGGCCTGGGTCTCCTCGGCGTTGGTGAAGCCGGTGAGGCGGTAGCCCGCGAAGATGTTGGCGCCGTCCGCCGCCGTGGCGGCGAGCAGCGCGGCCGAGGCGTGGCACACGGTCGCGAGGGGCTTGCCCGACTCCAGGGCGCGGGCCAGCAGCGCCCCGGAGGCGGCGTCGACGGCCAGGTCCTCCATCGGGCCGTGGCCGCCGGGGCAGAAGACGGCGGCGTAGTCGTCCAGGTCCACGTCCTCCAGCCGGACGGGGGCGGTGAGCTCGTGGAAGGAGGCGAGCGCGGCCGCGACGCCGTCGGCCCCCTCCTGCCCGCCGTTGGCCTCCGGCGCCAGGCTGCCCCGGTCCACGGGCGGTACGACGCCCCCCGGCGTGGCGACCACGACCTCGTGGCCCGCCTCCTTCAGCGCCGCGTACGGTACGACGGCCTCCTCCGCCCAGAACCCGGTGGGGTGGAGCGTCCCGTCGGCGAGGGTCCAGTGGTCGGCGCCGGTCATCACGAAAAGAATCTTCGACATGCCGTGACCGTAGGCCGCGCAAGCCATAAGAAACCAATAGGGAAACACGTGGCAGCCATCGGAAATCCGATGGCCCGGTGGGAATACCCAGCCCCGGGCGGTCACCCGCCGCCCCGGCACATCGCACCAGGCTAGAAGGGGAAACGCGGTGGGCCGGAGGGGAAATAGACGCGCCGCCCCGGCGGTTGCAGGCACACATGCGCCGACGGCACCCGGTCGCGGCGCACCGGCCCCGGAGGACTCCATGAAGATCGGCATCATCGGCGCGGGCAACATCGGCGGCAACCTCACCCGCCGCCTGACCGCCCTCGGCCACGACGTGTCCGTGGCCAACTCGCGCGGCCCGCAGACGCTGACCGCCCTCGCCGAGGAGACCGGCGCCACCCCCGTCACGGTCGCGGAGGCGGCCCGCGGCGCGCAGGTCGTCGTCGTGACGATCCCGCTCAAGAACGTCCCGGACCTGCCGTCGGGCCTGTTCGACGAGGCCGCCGACGGGTTCGCCGTCATCGACACCGGCAACTACTACCCGAAGCAGCGCGACGGCAGAATCGAGGCCATCGAGAACGGCCTCACCGAGAGCCGCTGGACCCAGCAGCACCTCGGACACCCCGTCGTCAAGGCGTTCAACGGCACCTACGCCCAGGACATCCTCGACAAGCCGCTGCCCGCGGGTGACCCCGGCCGCATGGCGCTGCCCGTCGCCGGGGACGACGCGGCGGCCAAGCGCGTCGTCCGCGACCTGATCGACGAGCTCGGCTTCGACACCGTCGACGCGGGCTCCGTCGACGACTCCTGGCGCCAGCAGCCCGGCACCCCCGTCTACGGCCTGCGCGCGGGCGTCGCCGAGGTCACCGAGGCGCTGGCCGCCGCGAGCCCGGAGCGCACGGAGGAGTTCCGCGCCTGACACCCGAGCCGACAGCCGCCGCGTACGGGCCGAGTTCGCACGCCGCCCGGCACCGGACGAGCCGAACGCCGCCTCGCGCCAGCCGAGTTGCGCGCCGCCTCATACCGGCCGAGCGGAACGGCGGCGCCCACCGGCGCAGTTGAGCCACGGGAACGCAGGTGAACGGCCAACTCGCCTGCCTTCACCCACTGTTCACATCATCTTGGCGGCAGCGGGCAACCCTCCGGCACCACACCCACGTCTGGTCTCACGGAGGCGCCGCGGCGCGGGCACACCTGGCGACGCCGGGCCCCGTCGACCGCGGCGCCCCGGAACCGATGAAACACGTGATTGCTACACATGGGAGAAACATGGCTGCCATCGACACGCCGGCGACGCCCCTCGAGCAGTTCCTCATCGCGACCCTCTACGACGGCAGCAACGCCACTGCCGCGATACAGGAGCTGCGTCAGGCCGGTCTCGGTGACAAGGTCGACTCCTGGCTGGGCTCGGGCGAGAACCAGCCGCTGACCACCGACGAGCTCGGCAAGGTCCTGGGTGACACCATCGGCCGCGTCGCCGCGCTCCTCGGCACCAGCACGGACGACGTCGCCGGAAGGGTCACCCAGGCCCTGCCCGCGACGCTGGAGGCGCTGAGCACGCACGGCGAGATCCCCCAGCAGTAGGCAGGGGCCCGGCCGTCGGCCGCTCCCCTCGGGGACGGCCGACGGTCGCGTGCGTGAGACCGGTGTCACCGTCCGTCGGCCCGACCCCGTTGATCGTCTCCGGGTAGGTTGACGAGATGACGGAGGGGACGAACACCGCGCGGGGCAAGCGGGGCAGGCACGCGGCGCCCAAGGGGACCAAGAAGGCCAGGACACCCCGCGGGGCCGTGACAGCGCAGGGACACGCACGGCCCAGGAGCGCCGACGCGACCGCAACGGCCCGCGGAGCCCACGGAGCCCGCAAAGCCAGGAGAACCTGGAGAACCCGGAGAGCCGGGGGCGCCGACGGCTCGGGGGCGACAGGCGGCCTCGCCCGCTCCTCGCTCCTGATGGCCGCGGGCACCCTCGTGTCCCGGGCGACCGGCCTGATCCGCCAGGTCCTCCAGGGCGCGGCGCTCGGCACCGGCCTGCTGGCCAGTACGTACAACACGGCCAACACCGTGCCCACCGGCCTGTACACCCTGCTGATCGGCGGCGCGCTCAACGCCGTGCTCGTGCCGCAGCTCGTCCGTGCCCGGACCACGCACCCCGACGGCGGCCGGGCCTACGAACAGCGCCTGGTCACGCTCGTGCTGTGCCTGCTCGCCGTGGGGACGGTACTCGCCGTGTGGGCGGCACCGGAGATCGTCGGCCTCTACATGCGCGACACCCCGGCCAACCACGAGGCGTTCGAGCTCACCGTCGTCTTCGCGCGCTTCCTGCTGCCGCAGATCTTCTTCTACGGCATGTTCGGCATGCTGGGACAGGTCCTCAACGCCCGCGAGCGGTTCGGCGCCATGATGTGGACGCCCGTCCTCAACAACCTCGTCCTCATCGGGATGTTCGCCGCCTACCTCGGCCTGATGACCGCCCCCGACACCGTGGGAGACGTCTCGGCGGCCCAGGTGCGGCTGCTCGGACTCGGCACCACCTGCGGCATCGCCCTCCAGGCCCTCGCCCTGGTCCCGTACGTCCGCGCGGTGGGCTTCCGCTTCCGGCCGCGCTTCGACTGGCGCGGGTCGGGGCTGCGCAAGAGCGTCCGGGCCGCCCGCTGGACACTGCTGTTCGTCCTCGTCAATCAGGTCGCCCTGACCGTCGTCACGAACTACGCCAACGCCGCCGACCAGCGCCTGCCCACGGCGGGCGCCGGCTACACGGCGTACTCGTACGCGCAGACCATCTGGCTGCTGCCGCAGTCCATCGTCACCGTGTCGCTGGTCACCGCGCTGCTCCCGCGCCTGAGCACGGCGGCGGCGCAGGGCCGCACGGACGACCTGCGCGGGGAGCTGTCCCGGGCGCTGCGCACCACCGGCGCCGTCATCGTGCCCGCCGGGTTCTTCTTCCTCGCCCTCGGTCCGCAGACCGCGGCCTTGCTGTTCGGGCACGGCGCCGCGGACGCCGCCTCCGCGCAGCCGCTCGGCCAGATGCTCCAGGCCTTCGGCCTCGGCCTCGTCCCGTTCTCCGCCCAGTACGTGCTGCTGCGCGGCTTCTACGCCTTCGAGGACACGCGTACGCCGTTCTGGACGGCCGTCTGGATCGCCGCCGTCAACATCGCCCTGGCCGCCGCCTGTCACCACCTGCTCCCGGCCCGCTGGGCGGTCGTCGGCATGGCGGGCGCGTACACCGTGTCGTACGCCGTGGGGCTGCTGCTGACGGCGTGTCTGCTGCGCAGGCGGCTCGGCGGCCGTATGGACGGCACCCGGCTGCTGCGCACCTACGGCAAGCTCGCCCTCGCCGCGGCACCGGCCGGGGCGCTGGCCTGGGCGGTGGCGCGGGCCCTGGCGGACGACGGCGCCGCGGGCACCGTGCGGACCGCCCTCGCGCTCGTCGCGGGCGCCGCCGCGATGGCCCTCGGCTACCTCCTCCTCGCCCGGCTGCTGCGCGTCGGGGTGGTGCGGCCTCGCCTGGGCTGAGCAGGCCTGGGCGGCACCGAGCGGCACCGGGCGGCTGGGCGACCGCGTATCGTCGGCCGACGTCGGAGGCCGTCGGTGCGCCGGAGGCCGCCGGCGTCCATCGAGAGCCTGAGAGGTCCGCCGGGAGCCGTCGCGGGACGGTGCCGTGCCGCCAAGGGGTGAGCTGATGAGCAGCAGGGCATCGACCGCGGCCGGGGGCCCGGACGCGTTGCGGCGGCACCTGGGGCTGTCCGACGCGGTGACGATCGGCCTGGGGGCGATGATCGGCGCGGGGATCTTCGCCGCGCTCGCCCCGGCCGCCGAGGCGGCGGGCTCCGGACTGCTGCTCGGCCTGGCCCTGGCCGCCGTCGTCGCGTACTGCAACGCGACCTCCTCGGCCCGGCTCGCGGCCCGCTACCCGGCCTCGGGCGGCACCTACGTCTACGGCCGCGAGCGCCTGGGGGAGTTCTGGGGCCACCTGGCGGGCTGGGCGTTCGTCGTCGGCAAGACCGCCTCCTGCGCCGCCATGGCCCTCACCGTCGGCGCGTACGCCTGGCCCGGCCAGGCACACGCGGTGGCGGTCGCCGCGGTGGTGGCGCTGACCGCGGTGAACTACGCGGGCGTCCAGAAGTCCGCGCTGTTCACCCGCGCCGTCGTCGCCGTCGTCCTCGCGGTGCTGGCCGCCGTGGTGGCCACCGGCCTCACCTCCGGCGCGGCGGACGCCGCGCGCCTGGACATCGGGGCCGACGCGAGCCCCGGCGGGGTCCTGCGGGCGGCGGGCCTGCTGTTCTTCGCCTTCGCCGGCTACGCGCGGATCGCCACCCTGGGCGAGGAGGTGCGCGACCCCGCCCGCACCATCCCGCGGGCCGTGCCCCTCGCGCTGGGCATCACGCTGTGCGTCTACGCCGCCGTCGCCGTCACCGTCCTGGCGGTGCTGGGCCCGGGGGACCTGGCCGGTTCCCCCGCGCCGCTGGCGGACACGGCGCGGGCCGCGGGCGCGGACGGGCTGGCGCCGGTGGTGCGGGCGGGCGCCGCCGTGGCCGCGCTCGGGTCGCTGCTCGCGCTGATCCTGGGAGTGTCGCGGACGACCCTGGCGATGGCCCGTGACCGGCACCTGCCGGGCGCCCTGGCCGCCGTGCACCCGAGGTTCAAGGTGCCGCACCGCGCCGAACTCGCGGTCGGCGCCGTCGTCGCGGTGCTCGCTGCCACGGTGGACGTGCGCGGCGCCATCGGCTTCTCGTCCTTCGGCGTGCTCGCCTACTACGCCGTCGCCAACGCCGCCGCCTGGACGCTCACCCCGGCCGAGGGCCGCCCGCCGCGCGTCGTCCCCGTCCTCGGCCTGACCGGCTGCCTCCTCCTGGCCTTCGCCCTGCCGCCGTCCTCGGTGGCCGCCGGGGCCGCGGTCCTGGCCGCCGGCGCCGCCGCGTACGGCATCCGCAGGGCCTTGGCGGCCCGCGGCAAGCGGTGAGCCCGCGCGGTCACCGCCGCTGCCCCGCGAGCACGGGCCCGGTGGCCAGAAGGGCCGCGCGGTGCACCGCGTCGGCGGAGGCCGCAAGGAGCGGCAACCGCACGGCGGGGCTGGGGATGCGCCCCTGGGCGTGCAGCACGCCCTTGACGACCGTCGGGTTGGGCTCGGCGAACAGGGCGGCGGACAGCCGGGCCAGCTCGGCCCCCAGCGGGCGCGCCGAGGTGCCGGAGCCGCGCCGCCACAACTCGATCAGCTCGGCGTAGTCGGCGGTGCGGACGTTGGCCGACGCGATGATGCCGCCGTGGGCGCCCGCCGCGACGAGCGGGGAGATCACCGCGTCGTCACCGCCGAGGACGGCGAACCCGGGCGGGGCGCAGTCCAGCAGCTCCATCGTGGCCGCGTCGAGCGCACCCGTCGCGTGCTTCGTCCCCACGACGCCCGGCAGGCGGCCCAGCGCGGCGACCGTGCCGGGGCGGAGCGCCTGCCCGGTGCGGTACGGGATGTCGTACACGATCAGGGGTACCCCACCGCCCTCGGCCAGCGCCGTGAAGTGCGCCACGGTGCCCGCCTCGCCGGGCCGGACGTAGGGCGGCGCCGGGACCAGCGCAGCGGCGACGTCACCGGTGTCCGCCAGCGCGCGCAGCGACGCGAGGGCGGCGGCGGTGTCGGCGGTGCCGACCCCGACGACCAGCGGGGTGCCGTGGCTCCGGCAGGCCGCCGCGCACACGCGCACCACGGTCCGCTGCTCCTCGGCGGTCAGCGTGGCGGCCTCCGCGGTGGTGCCGAGGGCGACGAGGCCGGAGGCCCCGGCCGACAGCGCCTCGTCGGCGAGCCGGGCCAGCGCGTCGGGGTCCAGCCGCAGATCGTCGGTGAACGGCGTGACCAGGGGGACGTACAGACCGGTGAACTTCGGTTCGGGCTTCATGCCGTCCACCCTGGCCCACCGGACCCTGTAGATCCATTTCTGATTTCTACCTCCACACCTAAGCTGAACTTATGCTCGATGTACGCCGTCTCCACCTCCTGCGCGAACTCGACCGGCGCGGCACCATCGCTGCCGTGGCCGAGGCCCTGACCTTCACCGCGTCCGCGGTCTCCCAACAACTGGGCGTCCTGGAGCGGGAGGCCGGGGTGCCCTTGCTGGAGCGCAGCGGCAGGCGGGTGGTCCTCACGCCCGCGGGCCGGTCCCTCGTGGCACACGCCGACGCCGTCCTGGAACGCCTCGAACTGGCGGTCGCCGAGTTGGCCGGGGCGCGGGAGGGCATCGGCGGGCCGCTGCGGATCGGGACCTTCCCCTCCGGCGGCCACACCATCGTGCCCGCCGCGCTCGCCGAGCTGACGCGACGGCACCCCGCGCTGGAACCGATGGTCCAGGAGATCGACTCCGCGCGCGTCTCCGACGGACTGCGGGCGGGCGAGCTCGACGTGGCCCTCGTCCACGACTACGACTTCGTACCGGCGACACCGGACACCACGGTGGACGAGGTGCCTCTCCTTGAGGAGCCCATGTACCTGGTCACCCCCGCGACGGCCGGGGCCGCGGGCCGCGGCGGATCGCTGGGGGAGCTGCTCGGTCCCTTCGCCGAGACCCCGTGGATCACCGCGAGGGACGGCACGACCGGGCACGCGATGGCCGTGCGCGCCTGCCAGGCGGCCGGGTTCCAGCCCCGCATCCGCCACCAGGTCAACGACTTCCGCACGGTGCTCGGCCTGGCCGCCACCGGGCAGGGCGCCGGACTCGTACCGGAGATGGCCACCGACCGGAGCCCCGCGGACGTGGTCCTGACCAGGCTGCCGCTGTTCCGCCGCTCGAAGGTCGCCTTCCGCGCGGGCGGCGGCACCCACCCGGCGATCGCCGCCTTCGTGGCCGCGGCCAGGGCCGCCGTGGACTCCATGCCGCGCGCGGAACCCGCGGGGTGACCCCGGCGCGCGCACGAGCACCGGCGTGCCGCGCGAGCCGCGGCCGGACGTGTGCGCCGCGGTGTCAGGTGCCGCGCCCTGTGCTGCGTCCTGCCCCGTGTGACCGACACCGGACCCGGCCGTCGCCGGGCGACCGCACGCCGAGACAACCGACCGAGCAGACCAGGGCTGAGCAGAACGTGACCGAACACAGGGGCAAGGACCGGCCGATGCCCACGGCCACACCCGTGACCGAGGGGGAACCCCCGCAGGGGGAGGGCGAGGACGGACGCCTGCCCGCCGGGGCGACGGACGTACGCCTGTCCGCCGGGGTGACGGACGAGCGCCGGTCCGCCGGGGAGACGGATGAACGTCCGCCCGCCGGGGAGACGGACAAAGGCGCGCCCGCCGGGGAGACGGGCAAAGGCGCGCCCGCCGGGGAGACAGACAAAGGCGCGCCCGCCGGGAAGGCGGACGAACGCCTGTCCGCCAAGGAGACCTGGAGCGTCCTCTACCGCCATGTGCGGCCGCACCGCGGCGTCGTGGCCCTGGGCGGCCTGTTCACGCTGATCGGCGCGGCGACCGCCGTCGCGCAGCCGGTGGCCGTCGAGGCGCTCGTCAACCGCCTGTCCGACGACGAGTCGATCACCTCGATCCTCGTCGTCCTGTCCGTCCTGCTGGTCGTCGGCACCGCCGTCGAGTCCATCGGCGGCTACATCCTGGAGCGGACCGCGCAGTCCGTCGTCCTCGACTCCCGGCGCTCGCTCATCCGGCGCCTGCTGCGCCTGAAGGTCAGCGAACTCGAACGCGTCCAGCCCGGCGACCTGATGTCGCGCGTCACCTCCGACACCACGCTGCTCCAGGCGGTCACCACACAGGCCGTGGTGTCGGCGTTCTCCGGCGCCCTCACCATCGTCGCGACGATCGTGATGATGGCCTTCATGGACCCGGTGCTGCTCGGCGTGACCCTGGGGGTGATCGCGCTCATCGGGGCCGCCACCGCCTTCGTCATGCCGAAGATCTCCAAGGCGACCGAGCGGTCCCAGGAGGCCGTCGGCAAGATCTCCACCGCCCTGGAGCGGGCCTTCGGCGCCTTCCGCACCCTGAAGGCCTCCGGTGCCGAGCAGCGCGAGACGGACGCCGTGTCGGACGCCGCCCAGGAGGCGTGGCGGCACGGCGTGAAGTCGGCCAAGTGGCAGGCGGTGGCGTGGAGTTCGATGGGCTTCGCCATCCAGGTCGCGTTCCTCGCGGTGCTCGGTGTCGGCGGCGCGCGCGTCGCCTCCGACGCGATCTCCGTCGCGACCCTGGTGGCGTTCCTGATGCTCCTGTTCTATCTGATCGACCCGGTGAGCCGGCTCGTCGACGCGATCACTCAATACCAGGTCGGATCCGCCGCCGTCGCCCGCATCGTGCGGGCCGAGCGGATGGAGACCGAGGACCTCGCCGCGCCGTCGCCGTCCACGCCCGCGGCGCAGCGCACGCCCGCGTCCGTGGCCTTCGAGGAGGTGACCTTCCGCTACCAGCCCGAGCTGCCGCTCGTCCACGACGGCGTGAGCTTCACCGTCCCGAGCCCCGGCATGACCGCGTTCGTCGGCCCGTCCGGCGCGGGCAAGACCACCGTGTTCGGACTCGTCGAGCGGTTCTACGAGCCGACCGGCGGCCGCGTCCTCGTCGACGGCAAGGACGTCCGGGAGTGGCCCCTCGCCGACCTGCGCGCCGCCATCGGCTACGTCGAGCAGGACGCGCCGGTCCTCGCGGGCACGCTCCGCGAGAACCTCGTGTTCGCCGCCCCGGACGCCACCGAGGACGACCTGCGCGACGTCCTCGCCCGGGCGCGCCTCGACACCCTCGTCGAGCGGCTGCCCGAGGGCCTCGACACCGTGGTCGGCCACCGCGGCTCCAAGCTCTCCGGCGGCGAGCGCCAGCGCGTGGCCATCGCCCGCGCGCTGCTGCGCAGGCCGCGCCTGCTGCTCCTCGACGAGGCCACCTCCCAGCTCGACGCCGTGAACGAGCTCGCGCTGCGCGACGTCGTGGCCGAGGTGGCCCGGGACGTCACGGTCCTGGTCGTCGCGCACCGCCTCTCCACGGTGACGCTCGCCGACCGCATCGTGGTGATGGACGCGGGCCGCGTACGGGCCATGGGCACCCACGACGAGCTGGTGGCGGGGGACCCGCTGTACGGGGAGCTGGCGGCGACCCAGTTCCTGGCGACGGCGTCGTGACGCCCGTGCGCCACGCTGCCGCTGCGTCCCTGGGGCTTCCCGTACGCGCTGTTCCTGCTCTGCGCTATACGCCGCGGGAGCGGGAGGTGGGGGCGCGCGGCTGTCCTGCTCGCGCGACCGCCGTGCCCGCGCGGCTGTCCTGCTCGTGCGACCGCCGTGCCCGCGCGGCCGTGGCACCGCTCAGCCGGTCCCTGCGCCGCCCCCGCCGGTAATGCCCGCGCGGGCGCCGGGGCCCGTGACCTACCGTGAGGCCATGAGCCATGTGACCCTTGAGCGCCACGCCGCCGAAATCGTCGCGCAGGCCGACCAGTTGAGGAAGCACGTCACAGCCGCCGACCTCACCGCGCCCGTGCCGACCTGCCCCGGCTGGACCCTCGGCAACCTGCTGCGGCACGTCGGCGGCGCGCACCGCTGGGCCGAGCGCGTCGTCCGCACCCGGTCGGCCGGGCCGGTGCCCCACGACCAGGTCGACGACGTCGCCGGGGACGACACCGGCGACGCCGCGGCCCTCGGCGACTGGGTGGCCGAGGGCGCGGCGCTGCTCGCGGCCACCTTGCGCGCGGCGGGGCCGGAGGCGCCGGTGTGGACGCCCGCGCCGGGCGGCACACCGGTGTTCTGGGCGCGCCGCATGCTGTTCGAGACGGTCCTGCACCGCGCGGACGCGGTCGCCGCCGTCGGCGGCACGTATGTGCTCGACCCGGGGACCGCCCAGGCGGGTGTGGACGAGTGGATGGAGTTCACCGTCCTGCCGCAGGTCTACGAGTCCCCCGAGCACCTGCGCGCGCTGCTCGGCCCGGGCCGCACCGTCCACTTCCACGCGACCGACGTCGGGCCGGGGGCGGGGGAGTGGCTGGTCGACCTCACCGGCGACGCCATCACCACCCGGCGCGCCCACGAGAAGGCCGCGGTCGCGGTGCGCGGCCCGGCCGCCGCCCTGCTGCTGCTCCTGTACGGGCGCGAGGTCGTGCCCGCCGCGGGCGCCGAGGTCATCGGGGACCGCGCCCTGCTGGAGCGGTGGCGGGAGACCGTCAGCCACTGGCTGCGGAAGTGAGGCCTGCCGTACGGCGGTCGCGGGCCGGTCCCACGGAAGGCCGTAGGGCAGGCGCACTCAGGCATCCGGCAGGCGTACGCACCGTACGCGGACGGGCCCGCACGCCCGGGGGCGGCGGGCCCGCGCGTCCGTGTGCCGGTCAGCAGCTCATGGCCCAGGTGTGGGAGTCGCCGTCGTCGTTGGCCGCGCCGTTGTAGTGGACCTCCTGGCCGGGCGTGAGGCAGATGGTCATGTGGCCGCCCTGGTGGGCCCGGGAGTACACCTTGACGTGGTCCTTCACGCCGGGGCCCGAGATGCCGTGGTTGGCCCAGGAGGAGTCCTCGTCGGCGATCCAGCTCTCCCACCAGCCGTCGTCACCGGACCAGTTGGCGCGCTGGCCGTCGTAGTTGGCGTGCTCCCAGGCGCAGAAGTGGCCGCTCGGGCAGTCGGCGGCTCCGGCCGGAGCGGCCGCCGCGAGGCTGCCGGTCAGCAGGAGGGCGGCGGCAGCGGCCGCGAGGAAGGTGCGCTTGGCGGGCTGTGCGGTCATGGGCGGTCGAGACCTTTCCGGTCGGTTCGTGTTCTGGGCTCGGGTTGCCGGGTGCACTGCCTGCGGTGCGCGTATGGCACGTATGCCGCGCATCGCGGGCACTGCGGGACACTGCGAGAAGTACGGGGACTTCAGAACTCCGGGGCAGGGCAAGGTACTTCGGGGTGCCGCGAGGTGCTGCGGGTCCTGCGCGGGCGGACGTGTCGCGGCCGGTCCGGCCGATGGGCGGCGGTCGCGGGCGCCGGGCCCCGCCCCGGGACGATGGTGGCGGGGGATCGCCGTCGCATCCGGCTCGCCCGGCCGGTCAGGCCGCCTGGCAGCCCTCCGTCTTGTCGGACACCCCGTCGATCCGCGATCCCCACGACCAGTTGTCGCTGAAGTCGTAGGGCCGGATGAGGCGGTAGTAGCAGTCGTGCCGGCCCCAGTCGATCGCGTAGATGTTCTGGTTCACGTCCGACCGGAACGACGCCGTCTTGTCGTGGTGGGACTCGGGCAGGTCCCGGTAGCCCGGAGGCCGGTAGCAGAAGCCCGTGCCGTGCTGGCCCGGCTGGGTCCAGAAGCACACTTCGCCGGGACCGCGCGCGACGTCGGGCCCGGCCGCGGTGGCGGGTGCCGTGGAGGCGAGTACGGGGGTGAGGGCGGCGGCCAGGGCCGTGGCCGTCAGGACGAGTTTTCGGAACATAAGGACCTTTGCGGCGCTGGGAGTTGGCGGCCCGCGACGGGTCGGCGGGCACGGCCAGGCTCCCCCTGCGGCGCCCGGATCATTCGGGCATTCACCTGAAGGGATGACGTATGGGGGAGAGGGCCCCTTTCTGTGTATCCGGGGCGTGACGCCCTGGCGCACGCCCGCGCCGGTACGGACTCCCGCGAAGTCGCCCCTCCCTCACTGGGTACGGTGTACGCTGTGCCTCCTTGTCGAACAAGCGCGCGAGGAGCATCCGTGAACGCCACCCCCGCCGACAGCCACACCGTGATCCAGGTCCGCGGTGCCCGGGAGAACAACCTGAAGGACGTCTCGCTCGACCTGCCGAAGCGACGGCTGACCGTGTTCACCGGAGTGTCCGGGTCCGGCAAGTCCTCGCTGGTCTTCGGCACGATCGCCGCCGAGTCGCAGCGGCTCATCAACGAGACGTACACCGCGTTCGTCCAGTCGTTCATGCCGAGCGTCGGCCGCCCCGACGTCGACGAACTGCGCAACCTCAGCGCGGCGATCGTCGTCGACCAGGAGCGGATGGGGGCCAACGCGCGCTCCACGGTGGGCACCGCCACGGACGCGTACACGATGCTGCGGATCGTCTTCAGCCGCATCAGGGAGCCGAACATCGGCACCCCGGGGGCGTTCAGCTTCAACCTCCCCGACGGCATGTGCCCCGAGTGCGAGGGCACGGGCGAGGTCTCCACCGTCGACGTGGACCAGTTGGTGGACCGGGACCTCTCGCTCAACGAGGGCGCCATCACCGTGCCGTACTACGCGGTGGACTCGTGGAGCTGGCAGGTCGTGGTGGGCTCCGGCTTCCACGACCCCGACAAGAAGCTGCGCGACTTCACCGACCAGGAGTGGGACGACCTGCTGCACAAGGAGCCCGTCAAGGTGAGGGTCGGCTCCAACGGCTTCACGTACGAGGGCCTCGTCACGAAGATGCGGCGGAGCTGGCTCGCCAAGGACCGGGACGCGCTGCAACCGCACATCCGCAGCTTCGTCGAGCGGGCCGTCGTCTTCACCCGGTGCCCCCTGTGCGAGGGCACCCGGCTGACCCGGGCCGCGCTCGCCTCGAAGATCGACGGGCGCGACATCGCCGAGTGCGCGGCGATGCAGATCAGCGACCTGGCCGCATTCGTCCGCGGCATCGACGCGCCGAGCGTGGCACCGCTGCTCGCCTCCCTGCGGGACCTGCTCGACTCGCTGACCGAGATCGGCCTCGGCTACCTCAGCCTGGACCGCCCCTCCGGGACGCTGTCCGGCGGCGAGGCGCAGCGCGTGAAGATGGTGCGCCACCTCGGCTCCAGCATCACGGACGTGACGTACGTCTTCGACGAACCGACCGTCGGCCTGCACCCGCACGACATCCGGCGCATGAACGACCTGCTGCTCCGGCTGCGCGACAAGGGCAACACCGTGCTGGTGGTCGAGCACAAGCCGGAGGTCGTGGCGATCGCCGACCACGTCGTCGACCTCGGTCCCGGCGCCGGCGAGGCGGGCGGCGAGATCTGCTACTCCGGCGACGTCGAGGGGCTGCGCCGCTCCGGCACCCTCACCGGACGCCACCTCGGCCACCGGGTGACCCTGCGCCCCCAGGTCCGCACCCCCACCGGCCAGTTGTCCGTCAAGGGCGCCGACCTGCACAACCTGAAGAGCGTCGACGTCGACGTACCGCTCGGGGTGCTCACCGTCGTCACCGGCGTCGCGGGCTCCGGCAAGAGCTCCCTGATCCACGGCTACCTGTCCGGGCGGGACGGCGTCGTGGTCGCCGACCAGGCGCCGATCCGCGGTTCCCGCCGCTCGAACCCGGCGACGTACACGAACCTCCTGGGCCCGATCCGCACGGCCTTCGCCAAGGCCAACGGCGTGAAGGCGGCGCTGTTCAGCGCCAACTCGGCGGGCGCCTGCCCGAAGTGCAACGGCATCGGCCTCATCCACACCGACCTCGCGACGACACAGGTCGCGTCGGTGTGCGAGGAGTGCGAGGGCAAGCGGTTCACGCCCGAGGTCCTCACGTACACGCTGCGCGGCAAGAACATCAGCGAGGTCCTGGGCATGTCGGTGGCGGAGGCGTGCGACTTCTTCCCCTCCGGGCAGGCGAACACCGTCCTCGGCGGCCTCGGCGACGTCGGGCTGGGCTACCTGCGCCTCGGCCAGCCGCTCAACACGCTGTCCGGGGGCGAGCGGCAGCGCCTGAAGCTCGCCGTCCACATGGCCGAGAAGTCGGCCACGTACGTCCTGGACGAGCCGACGACCGGGCTGCACCTGGCCGACGTGGACCAACTGCTCGCGCTGCTCGACCGCCTCGTCGACGACGGCAACTCGGTCGTCGTCATCGAACACCACCAGGCCGTGATGGCCCACGCGGACTGGATCATCGACCTCGGGCCGGGCGGCGGACACGACGGCGGCGAGGTGGTGTTCACCGGAACCCCGGCCGACCTGGTCGCCCACGGCGACACGCTGACCGCGCGCCACCTGCGGGAGTACGTCACGTCACCCTGAGACCTCCCCCCGGGACACGCGCCTGCCGAGCCCCGCCACGGAGCGCGGGGGCCCCCCCCCCCCGGCCCCCCCCCCCCGGGGCGCCGACCCCAAATTTGGTTTGCCCCCCCCCCGGGGGGGGGTAAAAAGCCCCCCGGGGCAAAAAAGGCGGGGGGGGC